>JANTFJ010000001.1 GCA_024763495.1 Desulfobulbaceae bacterium
GAGAATAGCGAACCTACTGCAAAATCGGATAAATTGGCCCATTTTTCCGCTAATTTTCTTTAAATAGCGCTGCTATTCGCAGAAAATGACCGAAAAATGGTCTCAATTCTCCAATTTTTCGCTACGGCTTCTATTCTCGGACAGCCTCCTAAGGCACTGGTAAACGCTTAGAGACTTAAATATTGCAAAGATTTACTCCCTGGTGAACGGTTACCAATTTCTTATCCGGTGAATCCGGGAGACTATCCAGGCACAAGACAAGGCGAAAAATCAACGACCAGACTAAAGAATAATTTACTTAATCTGTTGAGATAAACATCACATCAATATCTTGAAATTGTTAATTATTGTTCTTGCCTTTGTTATTAAACCGCCTATTCCCGCTCTTTTCCTGATGCCCGGAGTCTTGAACTTCCCGAAAATCCATGGTATGAAGGCTTGTTGTTTGCTATTGAGTAATTCTACTAGGATGTTGTCTGAACAATTGACATTTTTACTCAAATCATGGCATTTATAAAAAAGTGTAATTGTCGACCAATATCCTGACTCGGATAAACTGGAGAAGAATTAGTAAGCGTTCACCAGCACCTCATCTTTGTCTATTTGGGCCGGCTTACATATTAGTCATACGTAAGCCGGGCTGATGGCGGAAAGATTAGATGCCCTGTGAGCAGTTACAATTACAGGAGTTAACGAAGTTAGGACGCTTACCCCATGAGTAGTTACAGACACCAAACCCTTTCTGACTGAAATTATACGGCACAGTCGATTTTTTCACCAGATTACAGGAGATAAACGTGACACAGGCTGAAACAGAAAAAAAGTGGTTATCAGGGAATGAGGCTGTTGCCAGGGGAGCCTGGGAGGCCGGGGTAACAGTGGCTGCCGGCTACCCCGGCACGCCCTCCACTGAAATCCTTGAAAACCTGTCCAAATACGACAAGGTATATTGCGAATGGGCTCCTAACGAAAAAGTTGCCCTGGAGGTAGCGCTAGGAGCATCATTTGCCGGTGCCAGGGTGCTTGCCACCATGAAGCATGTCGGGGTAAACGTGGCGGCAGATCCGCTCTTTACCGCTTCCTATACCGGGGGGCGGGGCGGGCTGGTAATTATCACCGCCGATGACCCTGAAATGCACAGCTCCCAGAATGAGCAGGATAACCGCAATTACGCTTTTGCCGCCAAACTGCCCATGCTCGAGCCATCCGATCCCGCCGAGGTCATCCCCATGCTGGCCGAGGCCTTTGCCTTGAGTGAAAAATTCGACACCCCGGTATTTTTCCGTACTACTACCAGGGTGGCCCATGTCAAGGGACTGGTAGACACCGGAACCAGAAAAAACGGCCCGGTTGAACTCAAAATAGAAAAAATGCCTGCCAAATTCGTCATGCTGCCCGGCAATGCCAGGGTCAGACGGCAGGCCATTGCTGAACGGCAGATAAAACTTGTTGACTTTGCCGAACATTACAGCGCTAACCGGATTGAATGGGGCGACAAAAAACGGGGTATTATTACCGGCGGCATCTCTTATTTATATGTCAAGGAAGCATTTCCCGAAATTTCCATCCTGAAACTTGGATTAACATGGCCCCTGCCGGAAAAAATGATCCGTGATTTTGCTGCCGGGGTTGATGAACTGATTATCGTTGAAGAACTTGACCCATTTCTTGAGACCCATATCAAGGCCATGGGGATAAAATGCCGGGGCAAGGAGATGATCCCGGCCATGGGTGAACTTAACTCCTTTATTGTTAAAAAATCTCTGGGCGGCGATATCGCTGACGTTTTTCCGCCAGTGGAACTACCCCCCCGACCACCCAACATGTGCGCCGGCTGCCCCCATCGCGGCCTTTTTTACTCTCTCAGCAAATTCAAGGTCTTTATCTCTGGTGACATCGGCTGTTATACCCTGGGTTTTCTACCCCCGCTCTCGGCCATGGATTCCTGTGTCTGCATGGGAGCCAGCATTGGCGTGGCTCATGGCCTTACCAAGGCCCTGGGCGAAGACTCTCAAGGTAAAACCGTGGCGGTAATCGGCGATTCCACCTTTATCCACTCCGGTATCACCGGCCTGGTTAATACGGTTTACAACAAGGGATTTTCCACAATAATTATCCTGGATAACCGCATAACCGCCATGACCGGGCATCAGCAGAATCCCGCTTCCGGCGCGACCCTGATGGGTGAACCGGCGCACGTCATCAACTTTACGGAATTATCTCATGCCGCTGGGGTCAAACACGTCACCACAGTTAACCCGCACCATATCAATGAATGTCGTAAAGTAATCAAAGAAGAACTGGAACGGCCCGAGACCTCGGTTATTATCAGCCAGGCTCCCTGTGTACTGCTGCCCTCGGAACGAAAAAGAAAGAAAATTCCACTTACCACAGACCTGGATAAATGCACGGGATGTTCGGCCTGCGTCAAGCTGGGTTGCCCTGCCATCAGGTGGTATCCCTTGAGCCATGAAGAGGCAGAGAAGATGGGCAAAAAAGAAAAACAAAAAGGCTACGCTCAAATTGCCGTTGAGATGTGCGTGGGCTGCGGTCAGTGCCTGGAAGTATGTAAATTTGAGGCCATTTCCCCTCTGGAGGATAACTAATGGAAACAAAAGGCAATATTCTCTTTTGCGGGGTTGGTGGCCAGGGCATACTTCTGGCCAGCGAAATTACTGCTTTCGCCCTGCTGGAATCAGGTATGGATGCCAAGAAAAGTGAAGTTCATGGTATGGCCCAGCGTGGCGGCTCGGTTGTCGCCCATCTACGCTATGGCAAAAAAGTCTATTCTCCCTTAATAGAACCGGGGTCAGCTGATTTTGCCATCTCATTTGAAATTATGGAAGCGGCCCGTTACCTGCCCTTTCTTCATAAAGGAAGCAAGGTAATTGTCAACACCCAACAAATTGCCCCGCCTGCAGTAGCTCTCGGCAAAATGGCTTATCCCGAAAACCTGCTTGATGAACTGAGCAATAAAGGTGTAACGGTATTTGCCATGGATGCCTTTGCCTTAGCCCGTGAGGTGGGCGAAATCCGTACTGCCAATATAGCCTTGGTTGGTGCCCTGTCTTCTTTTCTCCCGATTGCGGAAGAAGTCTTTATTACTGTCCTGAAAAAAAGAATACCCCGCAAACTCGAAGAAAATCTACAGGCCTTTCAACAGGGACGACAAATAACGGCTGGTGCGGCATAGAACAGGCAGCAAGGCAACGATTCACCAGGAGCTGCAAAACCTAAAAGCTCCAAAAGACAAAAATGAGGTGCCGGTGAACCTTACGGAGGAAAATTATGATCTGGAATGAAGAGTACGAAACCTTACCCAGGGAGGCGCTGGAGGCTCTGCAACTGAAAAGGCTCCAGGCCCAGGTTGAACGGGTTTATGCCTCTGTCCCCTATTATCGCGGTAAAATGGATAAAGCTGGAGTTCAGCCGGGTGACATCAAAGCCCTGACCGACATAAAAAAACTACCCTTTACCACCAAGGAAGATCTCCGCAAAAACTACCCGTTCGGTCTCTTTACCGTGCCCCTGGAAAGGGTAGTACGTATTCACGCTTCATCCGGCACCACAGGGCAGCCAACTGTAGTAGGCTACACCAGGCGCGATATTAAAATATGGGCCGAACTCATGACTCGTTGTCTGTCTGCTGCCGGCGCCAGTCCTCAAGATATTATTCACAATGCCTATGGTTATGGCCTGTTTACCGGCGGCCTTGGCGCCCATTACGGAGCTGAAAATCTTGGGGCCACCGTTGTGCCGGTTTCAGGCGGAAATACCAAGCGGCAGATCATGATCATGCGTGACTTTAAATCAACCGTACTTCTCTGTACTCCATCATATGCCCTTAACCTGGCTGAAACCATGACGGAAATGGGGATCGACCCAAGCGAAATGGCGCTCAGGGTGGGAGTATTCGGGGCTGAACCCTGGAGCGAAAACATGCGGGAGGAAATCCAGAAAAAACTCGGAATCCAGGCCATCGACATTTATGGTCTCAGCGAAATAATCGGTCCGGGTGTGGCTATTGAATGTACTGAAGAGCAGAAAGGCCTTCATATTATGGAAGATCATTTTCTCCCTGAAATTGTTGATCGCGATACCTTTGATCCTCTTCCTCTGGGAGAATCAGGAGAACTGGTGTTCACCACCCTTACCAAGGAGGCATTCCCGGTTATCCGCTACCGCACCAAGGATTTTTCCCGCATAATTACTGATCATTGCAGCTGCGGCCGCACTTTTTACCGGATGGAAAAAATAACCGGACGTTCTGATGACATGCTGATTATCCGGGGAGTTAATGTATTCCCCTCCCAGATTGAACATGTTTTAATGAGCATCAAGGATGTTGAGCCCCATTACCAGATTATTGTCAACCGGGAAGGATCACTTGATTCCATGGAGGTTCAGGTGGAGGTCAGTGAAGATATCTTCTCTGATGCCGTAAAAAACCTGGAAACCCTGGCAAAACAGATTCAAATAGAAATTAAAGATCTGCTTGGCGTTTCCTGTAAAATTTCACTGGTTGAGCCTAAAACCATTCAACGTAGTGAAGGCAAGGCTAAGCGGGTAATTGATAACCGGAAGATATAAAGTTACAGGTCATCAGCACTCCAGCACTGCTGACCTTTTTCAAAGCAGTGCCGGAGAGTATTTTTGCCTTTGGTGATCTGTTACGATATAAAAAGGAGCTTAAAAATGAAAGTAAAACAAATAGCTGTTTTTTTAGAAAACAAGTCCGGTCGCATGGCGGAAATTACCAGTGTTCTGGCCCGTAACGGGATTAACATCAGGGCAATGTCCCTGGCCGACACTGCAGATTTCGGCATCCTGCGGCTGATTGTCAATGATACCGACAACGCCAAGCAGATTTTAAAAGATAACGGCTTTACAGTCGGCATGACTGAAGTGCTGGTTATTGAGGTTGTTGATAAGCCGGGCGGGCTTGCCAGTGTTCTGCAAACAATCAAAGAAAATGATCTTAATATTGAATACATGTATGCCTTTACCCAGAAAAGCGGTGAAACAGGCCTGATAATCTTCCGTTTTGATGAAATCGACAATGCTATTACAGCCCTGAGCAAATCCGGGGTAAGGATACTGAGCGGCGAAGAAGTTTACGCCATTTAAACCGGACAAGGAGATAGCGCTCGATAAAGTACACCCAGGCGGCGACACCCCCTTAACGGTAAGGAATTCAGGGGCACCGACCTCCATGTGCGTGCTTCACGCCCTGCGATAATACATTGGTATATCTCAGGGTTGAAATGCGTGCGATGATACCGGAGAGGCTAAGTTATTTGTAACTGTTCAGATGTTCCTTAGATTCGAAGTCGAAGTTTATGCCCCTGTCTTGTTATGCTATCTGTTCATTCGGAGTCTCGTTCCTCGCTTACCTGTGCCTGCGCAGCATACTGGTGTTATTCAAGCAGGCTCAAATGAGCAAAGAGATAAGCACCCTCAAAAACAGGGCAGAACTCCGACTCCGTGAGGTGTCGGTGAACGCTTAAAAATATTAACCATAACTAAAGGAGATAAGAATGAAAAGATTTTTCACATCTACCATGCTGGCCATTGGCGCACTCTGTATGATGCTGAGTTCTGTTCCGGCTCAGGCGAGCAGTGACACCATCAAGGTCGGTGCTATCCTGGCGGTAACCGGCGGTGCTTCATTTCTCGGGGGCCCTGAATCACGTACTATTCAGATGCAGGTAGACAAAATTAACGCTGCCGGCGGTATTCACGGTAAAAAAATTGACCTTATTATTAAAGATTCCGGCGCAAACCCGGAAAAAGCCATTTCCTTTACCAAACAGCTGATCGAAGAAGAACATGTTTTTGCTATTCTCGGACCGTCCACCAGCGGCGAGACCATGAAAATAAAAAACATCTGTGAGCAGGGTAAGACTATCCTTATTTCCTGTGGCGCCGCAGAGGTTATTGTTAATCCGGTGGCAAAATATGTCTTCAAAACTCCGCAGAAAGACAGCTTCGCAGTTAAAAAGATATATAATGACATGAATGAAAAGGACATCAGGAAAATTGCGGTTCTGGCCGGGAATACCGGCTTCGGTAAGGCAGGGAAAAAACAACTGTTGACCATTGCCCCGGAATTCGGCATCGAGGTTGTTGCCGCTGAAGTGTATGACAAAAAAGCAACTGACCTCAGCGCTGTTGTTGCCAAGTTGATGGCCAACAAGGACATCCAGGCCGTTGTAAACTGGTCAATTGTTCCGGCCCAGGCCATTGTTGCCAAAAATATTCGTCAGGCAGGGTGGGATGTACCTCTATACCAGAGCCATGGCTTTGGTAACATCAAATATGTTGAAGCTGCCGGAGCTGCTGCCGAGGGTATCATATTCCCGGCCGGTCGGCTGCTGGTTGCCGACGTTCTGCCTGATAGTAATGTCCAGAAGAAAATACTACTCCAGTATAAGCATGACTATGAGAACAAATTTGATGACACCGCCAGCACCTTCGGCGGCCATGGTTATGATGCAATCATGATCCTGGCAAAAGCTGTCGAGGAGGTTGGAGCTGATAAGGAAAAAGTACGGGATGCTATTGAAAACATGAAAAATTTTATCGGAACCGGTGGTGTTTTCAATTTCTCAGCTACGGATCATAATGGCTTGGATATCGATTCCTTTGCCATGATGACTGTTAAAGACGGCAAATTCGTCCTCTACTAAACAATCAATAACCGTCAGCAAAAATTAATCAACAAACCAGGGGACACGAACCTTTTCCGTGTCTCCTACTTTAAGAAGCCGGAGAGCAGATGTGATTAATCTCATCTCACTGACTCTCTTTCGCTGTTTTCAGGAGCGCCATGACCGCAAGCAGGGACAACAGAAATTTATCCTGCCTGATCACGGAAAGATTCGGTGCCCTGTGAGCAGTTACATTCTTACTTTAATTCTGCAATCCACGTCGCATTCTAAAATCAACAAATGACCGCAGAACTGTTCAGCCAATATCTTTTTGCCGGGATAACCTATGGCATTATCTATGCCATTGTTGCCATCGGTTTTAATATTATTTACAACACCACGGGCATAATTAACTTTGCTCAGGGTGAATTTGTCATGCTGGGCGGCATGATTGCCATCAGTCTTAATACCATTATTCCTCTGGTGCCGGCCATTGCTCTAGCCGTGGTTATAACCATGATAATCGGCGCTCTAATCGAAATTATCTTTATCCGCTGGCTGGACAACCCCTCTGTTCTGCGGATGATCATTATAACCATTGGCCTGTCAATCCTGATCCGGGAAGTTGCCCTCCATATATGGGGCGAAGGCGTCCGATCTCTGCCTTATTTTAACGGCAATGAAATCTCCTCTATTAAAATTCTGGAAGCCCAGATTTCCCCCCAGGTTCTCTGGGTTATCGGGATTTGTGGAATCATGGTCACCCTGCTCAGTATTTTTTTCCGATTTACTTCGCTCGGTCTTGATATGCGGGCCTGTTCAGCCAACAGGCTGGCCGCTACCTTATGTGGAATAAATGCCAGAAACATGGTAACTTTTTCTTTTATGCTCAGCGCGGGAATTGGAGCCCTTGCCGGTTGCGTCATGTCACCCATCACTTATACCCAGTACGACTGCGGCACGGGTCTGGCTATCAAGGGATTTACCGTTGCTGTACTTGGTGGTCTAGGGAACAGCATGGCAGCTGTTGCCGCCGGATTGCTGCTTGGCATTATAGAGGCCTTTAGTATTGGAGTTGTACCCCTGGCTTTTCAAGACGCGATTTCCATCAGTATTCTCTTAATCATCCTTTTTGTCCGGCCAAATGGTTTATTTGGCTGCAATGAGACTGCCAACCTTAAGGAATTCTGATGACACGGCGCAACTATATTCCCATCATGCTGTTTATTACCGCAGTAATTGGAATTCAACTGATTACCAAGTTTACTGGAACTAATTATTATCTCACCCAGCTGACCATGACCGCCTATTACTCTCTGGTAATTATCGGTCTCTGCCTGGTCATGGGTTATGCCGGACAAATTTCCCTGGGGCACGCCGGTTTTTTTGCCATAGGCGGTTACACCTCGGCAGCCCTTACGACCTGCAACCTGACATCCCTGTTTAAAAATGGCAACTCACTGGTCAAATTTCTATCATCCCAGGGAATGTTAATCAAAAGTCAGGATCTTTACGGTGATCCGGTACTTTATGTTAATCCCTGGCTGGCTGCCATCCTGGCTATAATGCTCACTGTAGCGATCGCCTTCCTGATCGGTATTCCTGTATTAAAGCTGAAAGGGCATTACCTGGCTATGGCTACCTTGGGTTTTGGCATTATTATATTTCGTATTGTCCTGGCTACTGAAATTTTCGGTGAGGCTGACGGAATATCCGAGGTGCCGGGTTTTACCCTGATCCCGGGAGTGAGCGTTAACGGTAATTTCGACAACAGAATTATCAACTACTATATTGCCTGCGGTATTGTAGTTATCGGGATTATTCTGCTTCTCAACCTGATAAATTCCAGGGTAGGACGGGCCCTGCGGGCCATTCATGGCGCGGAAGATGCTGCCAACGCCATGGGAATAAATACTTCTCGATACAAATTATACACATTTGTTATAAGTGCTGTATTTGCGGCTGTAGCGGGCATATTTCTCACTCATTACAATGGCGGAATCGGCCCGTCTGAGGCAGGCATAATGAAATCAATCCGTTATGTGGCTATTGTCGCTATTGGCGGGATGGCAAATATGTGGGGAGCGCTCACTATGGGGGTTATCCTGAATTTCATGTCTCTGCGCGGTATGTTCGGTTCCTATGATGACGCTGTCTTTGGCGCTATTTTAATTATCATAATGCTTTTTGCGCCTGAGGGTCTTTTACGCCTGGCTATCTGGCAGAAATTTTTCAAAAAAAACGATAGCGCTCAATAAAGTACACCTGGACGGCGTCAACCCCATAACTGTAAGGGATTCAAGTACATCGCCATGTGCGTGCTTGACGCCCCGCGATAACACATCAGTATATCACAGGGATAAAAGGCTGGCACCCATACTACGGGCATAAACTTCGCTTACTAATGCTATGTAAGACAGACTTATCGCGTGCAGGTAAGCGCAGACTCCGGATGAAGTTCAGCTGAATAGTTACAAAGGTATCAGACTAATGGCCCTGCTGGAAATAAATAACTTAAATCGTTCATTTGGTGGTCTTAAAGCGGTCAATAATGTCAGCTTTTCTGTCCAGCCCGACACTATAAAGGCGGTCATCGGCCCTAATGGAGCCGGAAAAACGACCCTGTTTAATCTTATTTCCGGTAACTTACCGGCTGATAATGGTAATATTTTATTTAATTCTACTTCGATCACTGACCTCAAGCCATATCAGATTGCCGGCCTGGGGATCAGCCGAACTTTTCAAAATATCAAACTCTTTCCCGGGATGACTGCCCTGGAAAACGTAATGATAGGCCGCCATGTCAAAAGCAAGGCTGGATTCTGGGCCGGGATGCTTAACCTGCCTGCCAGTCGGCGTGAAGAAAAATCAATCACTGAAAATTCACTGGAATTGCTGGAACTGCTGGAAATTGCTCCATTTGCTCACATTGATGTCTCAAACCTGGCCTTTGGCCAGCAAAGGGCCGTAGAATTTGCCAGGGCTCTGGCCTCTGAGCCCAAACTATTGCTGCTCGATGAACCAGCAGCCGGGCTCAATATATACGAAACAGCTGAAATTGCCCGGCTGATAACCAAAATTCAAAAAAAAGGAATCACCATTCTTCTTGTCGAGCATGACATGTCACTGGTTATGGATATTTCCGATGAAATTGTAGTCTTATGTTTTGGCGAAAAAATTGCTGATGATCTACCGGCAGAAATTCAACAAAACCCTGAGGTGATCCAGATTTATCTGGGTGATGATAATGCTTAAAATCAGAAACCTTGAAGCCGGATACGGCAAACTTCGGGTCTTAAAACGAATATCCATGCACGTTGCCGCGGGTGAAATAGTAACCATAATCGGTGCAAACGGAGCAGGTAAAACAACCCTGCTTTATACCATTGCCGGAATGATAAAAATCATGGCCGGCGATATCAACCTTTTTGATAATACTCTTGGGAAAATAAAAGCTGAACAAATTGTTGCTCAGGGCTGCTCTCTGGTTCCTGAAGGCCGCCAGGTTTTTTCTACAATATCGGTTCAGGAAAATCTTATCCTGGGCGGCTATGTTCAGTCTAAGAAAAAAGGTTATGACAAAAAACAAGAACTTGATAAAATTTTTGATATTTTTCCGGTACTCAAGGAAAGACAGGATCAATTAGCAGGTACTCTTTCAGGTGGCGAACAACAGATGCTGGCCATGGGCCGGGCATTAATGGCAAAACCAAAACTGATTATGATGGATGAGCCATCAACAGGTTTAGCTCCCCTGATTGTTAAAGACATCTTCCAGATAATTCATCGCCTGCGTAAGGGCGGCAATACTGTTTTACTGGTCGAACAAAATGCCCGGGCTGCTTTGGCCATTGCTGATCGCGGTTATGTTCTCGAAACCGGGAAAATAATTCTCCAGGGGCCGGCTGATGATTTGCTGGATAATTGCGATGTTCAGAGAGCCTACCTGGGACGAGATGTAGGCAAATAACTTGTAACTACTCATGGGGTAAGCGCCTTAACTTCGCTAACCCCGGTAATTGGTAAGCGTAGACTCCGTTCGGTGCCCTGTAACCAGTTACAAATACTGAGATTTGCAATCATTAGTCCCTTAGAAATTATTTTCGTGTTATTTATGGCAAGAAATCTAAAATTTTCTTTGAAATAAACAATCTGCATCTACTGTTAAGGGACTTATCCAGAACCTTAATTTCTTTTCCAGTTTATCTGGGCTAGGTACTTACCCCCATGAGTAGTTACTGATAAAGGAGACATATAATGTACTGGGAAAAAGATAAAGAATGCATGGCCCGGGACGATCTTGAACAACTGCAACTTGAAAGATTACAGGCAACATTGTACAGGGTAACTACTAATGTCCCTTTTTATAGAAAAAAATTCAGGGAGCTGCAAATAGACCCGGATGGATTCAGCTCCCTTGAAGAACTGCAGGGACTTCCCTTTACCACCAAGGATGATCTACGAAAAAATTATCCCTACGGTCTTTTTGCCGTACCCCTCAGAGATATTGTCCGGGTTCATTCATCTTCCGGGACTACCGGCACGGCAACGGTTGTCGGCTACACCAAAAATGATATTAAAACATGGTCAAACATGACAGCCAGGGTATTGACTGCTGCCGGAGTAGGCAAGGACGATGTAGTACAGATTGCTTTTGGTTATGGTCTGTTTACCGGCGGATTCGGACTGCATTACGGAGCTGAAAGGATCGGAGCTTCGGTCATCCCTATTTCCAGTGGAAATACAAAACGCCAGATCCAGATCATGCAGGATTTCAAAACAACCGCCCTGGTCTGCACCCCAAGTTATGGACTTCTCCTGGCTGACACCATGCAGGAAATGGACATAAACATTAATGCTCTCGATTTACGTTTCGGACTTTTTGGCGGTGAACCATGGTCGGAGGGAATGCGGGAAGAAATCCAGAACAAACTACATATTCAGGCCACTGACAACTATGGCTTAAGTGAAGTCATGGGTCCGGGCGTAGCCGGTGAATGCCGGGAACGCCAGGGACTACATATTAATGAAGACCATTTCTTAATTGAAATTATTAATCCCGACTCTCTGGAGCCGGCCAAACCCGGAGAAATTGGTGAAGTTGTCATTACTACCCTGACCAAGGAAGCCTTTCCGGTTATTCGCTACCGGACAAGAGACCTGACCAGAATTATTGAAGCCCCCTGTGCCTGTGGTCGCACCCTGCGTCGAATGGAGCGGGTTCTGGGCCGCACTGATGATATGTTAATAATCAAGGGGGTAAATGTTTATCCGATGCAGATTGAAGCAGTTCTTTTTGACATTGAAGGAACAGAGCCGCATTATCAGATAGTTGTTGAAAGAGATGGCCGCCTGGACAAAATAACCGTCATGGTTGAAGTAGTTGAAGAAATATTCTTTGACCAGATGAAAAAACAACGACAGTTAGTTGATCACATCAAGAAAAGGCTGGCAGGCGAACTTGGTATTGGCATTGAAGTAAAACTGGTAGAAGAAAAGAGCCTGGAAAGATATGAGGGTAAATCCCAGCGGGTGCTTGACAAACGCAAGTTGTAAAAAAAATCGACAGCGCTCAACAAAATACACCCGGGGCGGCGACAAGCCCATACCTGTAAAGGGGTTCAGGAACTCCGCCATGTAGGTACTCCATGCAATACATCGGTATATCGCAGGGTTGAAGCGCGTACATAAAATCGCTCTTCTAAATATTCGTAAGTGTTCGCCAGCACCTCATCTTTGCCCATTTGAGCCTGCTTGAATAGCACGAGTATGCTACGCAGGCACAAATGGTAATTACTCACGGGGTAAGCACCTTAAGTTCGCTACCACCC
The DNA here is from genome assembly GCA_024763495.1 of Desulfobulbaceae bacterium. Taxonomy (GTDB): domain Bacteria; phylum Desulfobacterota; class Desulfobulbia; order Desulfobulbales; family SURF-16; genus JANTFJ01. The sequence continues at coordinate 12,482 of JANTFJ010000001.1, forward strand.
GTAATTGTAACTGTTTACAGGATGCCGGAGATAGTCCGGTGCCGCGTATTAGTCATACGTAAACCGGGCTGATGGCGGAAAGAGGTAAGCGCAGACTCCGTTCGGTAACCTGTGAGCAGTTACCACAAATGAACAAATCTAAGGCACTGATAAAAGCTTAGAAACTTAAATGTTGCAATGATTTGCTCCCTGATGAACGGTTACAAATATTGAAATTACGCCTTAGAATGCGAAGTTATTTTTGAGTGAACCCTTAGATCAAATCCAACTATTCGGGAACACTTGATGAGTAGGAAAATCTTCCGCACCTGTCATCGCTCAAAAGCAAGGTGCTAATTATCTTCATTATCCTCTTGGTAATTGACTAATTCTATAATCGCCATGGGCGCAGCATCGCCGGTACGGTTACCAGTTCTTATTATTCTGGTATACCCACCATTACGATCCATATAACTATCTTTAATTTCATCAAAAAGCTTAGCTACTATTCTCTTATCCTGTATATATGATAATGCCTGACGTCGAGCATGAAGATCTCCACGCTTAGCTAAAGTTATCATTTTATCAGCTACCCGCCGCAACTCCTTTGCCTTAGGTGTAGTAGTAACAATCCGCTCATGCTCGAACAGGGACGTAACCATATTACGAAGCATGGCCCTTTTATGTGATGTTGTACGGCCAAGTCTTTTTCCTGCTACTCTATGCCTCATCTTTCCTAAACCTCGCTTTATTCCTGCTCTTCTGTAGACGGAACTTCAGGTGGTTCCCAATTATCAAGTTTGAGCCCCAGATTCAAATCCATTTCCGCAAGAAGTTGTTTTATTTCGTTCAAGGACTTACGACCAAAATTTTTGGTTTTAAGCATTTCAGCTTCAGTCTTCTGTACTAATTCACCAATAAACCTGATATCAGCGTTACGAAGGCAGTTTGCGGAACGAACAGAAAGTTCAAGATCTTCAACGCCCCGGTAAAGATTTTCATTAAAAGTCTCTTTCTCTACTGTATCCGGGATGACGACTTCAGGCTCAATAAGGTTCTCATCAAAATTAATAAAAATTGTCAGCTGTTCCTTCAGTATTTTAGCGGCAAAGGCCAAGGCATCTTCAGGCTTGACACTTCCATCAGTATATATTTCCAGAATTAATTTATCATAATCAGTCTGTTGTCCAACCCGGGCTTGACTGACAGTTGATTTAACCTGTTTAACTGGAGCAAAAGTTGCGTCAATAGGAATAACCCCAACCGGCAAATCATCACTTTTATGCTTCTCTGCCGGAGAATAACCTTTACCCCACTGAACCTCAAGTTCTGCAACAAAACTACCTTCACTGCCGGTAATAGTACAAATATGCTGCTCAGGGTTCATAATCTCGACAGAAGAACCCGTAATTATATCAGCAGCAGTAACTGAACCTGGTTTTGTTTTATTAATCTGAACTATCTTTGAATCAGCACCGTTAAGTTTTAATCGTACCTCTTTAAGATTAAGGATAATTTCTGTAACATCTTCAAGAACACCTGATAATGTAGAAAATTCGTGTAAAGCATTGTCAATCTTAACCGAAGTAATTGCCGCACCCTGTATTGAAGAAATCAATATTCTCCGCAGACAATTTCCTAAAGTAGTAGCATACCCACGCTCTAATGGCTGACATACGAATTTACCATATTTTTCACTATGTTTTTCAGAATCAACCTCAACTCTCTCAGGGACGATAAGTTCTCGCCAATTGCGATAAAAAGGGGAACCTTCTTCTATTAGTGACTCCTGAGTCATATTTTCTATACTATCGTTCATCAAATCCTACTTGGAGTAAAGTTCAACAATCAACTGCTCTTGGATCGGCATGGTTATTTCCTGGCGATCAGGAAGAGACTTGACTGTAGCTTTATAATTATCTTGATCAAGTTCCAGCCAGGATGGAACACCACGGCGGGCAACAGCAGCAAGGCTTTCGTTAATTACCCCGATTTTACGACTTTTTTCCTTTAGAGTAATAACATCATTAACTGATATTTGAAAAGAAGGAATATTAACTTTTCTTCCATTGACCAGAAAATGATTATGTTTAATCATCTGTCTTGCCTGACTCCTCGAATTTAAAAATCCAAGGCGATAAAGAGTATTATCAAAGCGTCTTTCAAGCAATTGCAAAAGATTTTCGCCAGTTACACCCTTATGCATCTCAGCTCTTTCAAAATATTTCCTGAACTGGCCTTCAAGCATACCATAAATTCTTCTGACCTTCTGCTTCTCACGTAACTGAATCGCATAATCAGATACCTTACGCATTCTTGCCTGGCCATGCTGACCGGGAGCAAATGAACGTCGCTCAAAGGCACACTTGTCAGAATAACATCTGTCACCTTTAAGAAACAATTTAAGTTTTTCCCTGCGGCATTGTCTACAAACGGCTCCTCTATATCTTGCCAATTTGCTCCTCCATTATACACATGCAGTATATATTACATAGTACTTGATAAAAATAATTACAACTATTCTGCTGCATCTCATCTTCGTCCATTTGGGCCTGCTCAAGTAGCATCAGTACATTTCGCTGCCCTGAATAAACAGATAGCAAAACTTCGTGCCTACGGTACATCTGAATAGATACAAAACAGTAAGTCTACCAGTTTTTTTTCGTCCCTACGGAATCAAATAATTAAACTCTTCTTCTTTTCGGCGGTTTACAGCCATTATGAGGCATAGGAGTGACGTCACATATACGGCTCACATCAATACCTGACGTCTGAATGGCACGAATTGCGGCCTCTCGACCCGGCCCAGGCCCCTTTACCATAACCTCAACTTTTCTCAAACCCTGATCCATGGCTCGTTTTGAAGCATCCTCAACTGCGTTTTGAGCAGCAAAAGGAGTACTTTTTCTTGATCCCTTAAAACCAAGAGAGCCGGCACTGGACCAAGCTATAACATTACCCTGCTTATCAGAAAATGTAATAAGGGTATTATTAAATGTAGACTTAATATGAGCTATACCTTCGGGTATATTTTTCTTAATTTTACGCTTTGTCCGCAACTTAGGTTTTGCCATCTTATTTTCACCCTATCACAATTTTATCGACCGATAGTCTGCCAACGATAAATCAATCGTAACTATTCAGCTGCAATTCATACGGTCACGATCAGGTTGTCTCACATAGCACCGGCATGCTGTGTGCCCGTCAGATCACGAAAATCTTCAGCACCCTGCAACCACTTACAAATGCAGCGGGTTGCATACATTTAGGCGCTTACCTCATGAATAGTTACAAAAATAGTTACAAAAACTATTTCCTTTTTACTGCTGCACCACGACGGGGACCTTTTCTTGTCCGAGCATTGGTCTTGGTTCGCTGACCATGGCAGGGTAGACTACGACGATGTCGAATGCCTCTATAACATCCTAAATCCATCAATCTTTTAATATCCATACCAACTTCTCGCCGCCTATCACCCTCTACTGAATATTTTTCATCTATAATATTTCGTATCCGAGCAATATCCTGATCTGTAAGCTCATCACTGCTTGTCTCATATTTAAGCTCAGCCTCTTCAAGAATCTTTCGGGAAGTAGTGCGACCGATACCATAAATGTAAGTGAGAGCAATTTCTATATGTTTATTTTTAGGCAAATCTACTCCAGCTATACGTGCCAAGTTATTCCTCCCATAAGAATTCTAATGGCTGAGGCATCAAGTAAAAACATAAAATAAGACACATGGTAATTACCGTTTTCACTTGCGACCTTAATTAAAACGTAACTATTCACGTAGGGGCGAAAAACTGCCCAAACCACCGACCTGTAACTGTTCAGATGTGCTTTAGCTGTGCATGATAAGGCTGGCACCCATACTACGGGCATAAACTTCGCATACTAATGCTATGTAAGACAGACTTATCGCGTGCAGATGAAGTGCAGCTGATTAGTTACATTAAAAATTACTTTAGTGCTTTACTACAGAATATTCGTCAAAAAAACAACAAAATTAAAAAAATTTATAACTATTAAAGATAGGGGTGAAAGAAAAGCCCTGCTGAACGATTACTAACAGTTCAATGTGCTTTATCAATTGTCCATTCAGGCTGGCGCAACATACTAGGAGGCTGTCCGAGAATGCCCTTTTACCCCAACTCTGTGTTATTTTGAAAAAATAATGCTCGCAATATCAACTATATGGCTGTGCTTATTTTTGCAAAATGCCTTGATTTGAGAAAAAATGTCTATTCTAAGTCAAAATCACCGGCAAAATTGAAACAACGGTGAATCCCTTACAGTTACAGAGTAGTCACAGCCTGGGGGTGTAGATTATTGAGTAATGTCTTTCAACCCTGCCGTTGTTTATGTTTCTTTATCTTACAGGTAACGCGAATCACTCCTTTACGTTTAAACACCCGGCAATCACTGCATATTTTCTTTACAGATGAACGTACCTTCATAATATAATCCTGATTATAACTACTGACTGGGGTAAGCGCCTTAATTGCGCTAAACACCGTAATTGTAACTGGTTACAGGTGCCGTAGGCTTTAGCCCGGCTCAACATATTAATCATACGTGAGCCGAACTGATCACGGAATGATCTGGTGTCCTGTAAGCAGTTACTCCTGATTGACATTTTAATTTAAAGTAACTACTTCCTTCCACGAGAACGAAAAGTTATTCTTCCCCTGGTCAAATCATATGGCGACAACTCAACTGTTACTTGATCGCCAGGAAGAATTTTAATAAAATGCATTCTCATTTTACCTGAGATATGAGCCAAAACTTTATGACCATTTTCAAGTTCAACTCGGAACATCGCATTAGGCAATGGTTCTATAATTTTTCCTTCTACCTGAATGGCATCTTCTTTTGGCATATCTTTTATTAGTCCTTCCTTTTTAAACGATTATCGTTTTTGTGATATAAATTTAATAAGGTTAAAGAGACTATCCCTTTAGTCCGTTAAATCTCGTATCAACCTTTAACTCGAACACTAAGCAAAATTAACAATTTGTAAATTAAAGAATTTTATCTTATAACCTATTTTTACTATTTCTGCTTTTGTTTTTTTCTAACTATTCAACTTAAAGAAAAATGACGAAAAGCTGGATACATATACCTGGCGAGGATGTACGAACAAAGCTTAACTACAACAAAATCAGGCAAATTGAACCATTTATGTAAATACTCATGGGGTAACGTCCTAACTTCGCTAACCCCTGTAATTGTAACTGGTTACAGGGTGCTAACCATACGTAAGCCTAACTGATCGCGGAAATATGCGGTGCCCTGTGAGCAGTTACCCATTTATTTGCTAATTTTCTTTATATTTTATAGTAACTACTCACAGGGCACAGGATCCGTAGTATCGGAAACTCGCTTACCTGTTCATTCAGGAGTGCGAAGTGTAGTTGTGCCATCGAGCAGGCCTACATGGGCGAAGAGGTAAGCACCCTGAAAAACAGGGGGCATAAACTAAGACTCCGTGTGGTTCAGCTGAATAGTTACTCATTTTTTATGTAACTATTCAGGTAGCGGGCAAAAAACTGCCGCAACAACCGCACCGACCTGTAACTGATCAGAGGTAAGCGAACAAAGTGAGAATCCGTGTGCTTTAGCTGTGCGTAAGGCTGGCGCAGCATATTAATATGTAGACAGCCTGATCCTGCGCAGATGAAGTGCAACTGAACAGTTATCATTTTTATTTAAATTAATCACGAGAACTCAAGACTACAGGATCGCCTTCGGTGACAGCTACTGAATGTTCAAAATGAGCGGAAGGCCTTCCATCTCTGGTAACAACGGTCCAACCATCCTTAAGTACCTTAACATCATGAGTACCCATATTTATCATTGGTTCAATCGCCAGAACCATTCCCGGCAAAATTCTTGCAGTTCTTTTCTTACGATGATAGTTAGGTATTTCCGGTGCTTCATGTAGATTTGATCCTATTCCATGGCCAACAAACTTTCTGACAACCGAATAACCAAATTTCTCAACATGTTTCTGCACTGCAGTAGATATATCATCTATCCGCCTTCCAACTCGAACCTGTTCAATACCTTTATAAAGAGATTCTTCAGTAACCTGTAAAAGTAATTTTACCTCATTACTGATATTGCCTACAGGTACAGTAATGGCGGAATCTCCAAAATAACCCTTAAAACATACACCAAAATCGATACTTATAATATCGCCATCATGCAATATAATTTTTCTGGAAGGAATACCATGAACAACCTGCTCATTAATCGACACGCATAAACTGCCGGGAAAACCTCGATATCCTTTAAAAGCAGGAATCGAATCACATTTACGGCAATTATCTTCTGCCCATCTATCAAGCTGCCAGGTTGATATGCCAGGTTCAATCCTTGATTCAAGCATTTTTAAGGTTCCAGCAACAATCTGATTTGCCTGAAACATAATGTCAATTTCGGCGCTGGATTTAAGAATAATTGGCTGGGACATAAAATATGTGTGCCTTACAGCTTAACTTCAACTAACCCACAAAAAGTGGAAGTGGACTTAGAATCTTTAGGACTCTTTTCAGTTCCCCCTTGAGGGGTGTAAGTGCCTTGGGGTAACTCGCTGTAAATAGTTTCAAAATTACCTCTTCAGTTTCTTGTTTTTTGTTACAGCTTCTCAGGAGTAAGGCACTAATAACGAAAAATATTTCGTACAACTAAAATGAATAATTGGGGAGTATCTAATACCTGTAAGCGTTCACCAGCACCTCATCTTTGCCAATTTGAGGCTGCTTGAATAGCACCTTATGCTGCGCAGGCACAAGTAAGCGAGTAACACGAGACTCCGAATGAAATATCTAAGGCACGGGTAATCGCTTAGAGATTTAAATGTTTCAAAGATTTGCTCCCTGGTGAGCCCCTAACTACTACCTTCTACCCTTAATCCTTCCACTCTTCAGGAAACCATCATAATTCTGCGATACAGTAAGAGATTCCATTTGAGATAATGTATCAATTGCAACACCGACAACAATCAATAGCGCTGTACCACCAAAATAGAAAGGAACATTCAACTTATTGATTAATATTGTCGGAAGAACGCATACAGCACTGACGTATATAGCACCAATCACAGTAAGGCGAACCATTACCTTATCAATAAATTCTGCTGTTCGCTTTCCAGGCCTGATACCGGGAATAAAGCCTCCATGTTTTTTTAAATTCTCAGCCACATCTACTGGATTAAATGTAACGGCAGTATAAAAAAAACAGAAGAAAACAATCATTCCGACATAAAGCAGGGTATGAAGCGGACTTCCCCAACTTAGAACACTGGAAACCTGCTGAATCCAGTCAATTTTAATAAAACCGCCAATAGTTGCAGGAAACATCATAATAGATGATGCAAAGATTGGAGGAATAACCCCTGACATATTGATTTTCAATGGCAGATGAGACCTTTGTCCTCCGTACATCTGTCTGCCGACCATTCGCTTTGCATATTGAATTGGAATGCGCCGTTGAGCAGTTTCAAAGAAAATAATCAAGGCAATTACTCCGGCCATCAATACCAGGAGAATTGGGAGAAATATTACGGTCATCTCTCCAGAACTAATGAGCTGATAAGTATTAACAATTGCTGCTGGCATCCGGGCAACAATACCTGCAAAGATTATAAGTGATATCCCATTGCCTATACCACGTTCAGTCATCTGCTCACCAAGCCACATGATAAAGGCAGTACCCGCAGTCAAGGTCAGAACAGTCATCAGGCGAAAACTCCAGCCTGGAGATATTACAATCATTTCACTACCGGTTGGAGCGGCCATACCTTCCAGGCCGATACTGATAAACAATCCCTGAATAAGACTCAGGCCTACAGTAGCATATCGGGTATACTGGGTAATTTTACGTCTACCAGCCTCACCTTCTTTAGATAATGCTTCAAGCTGAGGAATAACAACTGTCAACAACTGAAATATAATCGATGCACTGATATAGGGCATAATGCCCAAAGCAAATATTGAAAAGTTCTCCAATGCACCGCCAGAGAACATATTAAACATGCCGAAAATAGTTCCGGCATTTTTTTCAAAAAAAGCGGCCAGGGCTTCACCGTTTATTCCAGGAGTAGGAATTTGAACGCCGGCCCTGTAGACTGCAAGCATCAAGAGAGTAAAAATAATACGTTTCCGAAGCTCAGGAACGTTTGCTGCATTCTGCAGTCCACCCGATGTAGCCATCTATTTATTCCTCAAAGCTGCCACCAGCAGCTTCGATTTTTTTTCGAGCAGATTCACTCAGCTTATCTACTGCAACAGTAAATGATTTGGAAACCTCTCCATCGCCAAGTATTTTTATCTTTTGATCCTGATTTGATATTAAGCCGACAGCAACTAAAGTTTCACGATCAATCCGGCTACCGCTATCAAAACGATCAAGATCTTTTACATTAATAATAGAATACTCTTTCTTAAATAGATTAGTAAATCCCCGTTTTGGCAAACGACGCTGCAAAGGCATCTGTCCGCCCTCAAAACCTGGTTTAACCCCACTGCCTGAACGAGATTTATAACCATTATGACCTCGTCCCGATGTTTTTCCATGACCCGAACCTCGACCCCGTCCAAGTCTTTTTTTCTGTTTTCTAGAACCTGGATGGGGAGACAAATTGCTTAAATTAATCATGACAATTCCTCCATACTAACCAAATGCTTAACCTTGTTAAACATTCCCCTGATTTCAGGAGTATCCTTGCGGATAACAGTTTTATTCATTTTAGTAAGGCCCAGGCCTATTACTGTTGCACGAATTTTCTTAGTGCTGCCTATTACACTCTTTTTCAAGGTCATCTTAAGCTCATTAGCCATGTCAAAACCTACTTATAAAATATAAAAAGCCACAAGCACACCTTAAAAGATGTAAAATTGCGGCAGTATGTTGTTTTCTTTTATTAATCAGGCAAGAATCTCCGCTACATCCTTACCTCGTATTGAGGCGATTTCTTCAGCTGTTCTTAGTCTCCGCAAGCCATTCAAAGTAGCTTTTACTAAATTATGCGGATTATGAGAACCAAGACATTTGGTCAATATATTCTGGACACCAGCAGCTTCAAGTACTGCCCGGACAGCACCGCCGGCAATAACTCCAGTACCTTCTGATGCGGGTTTCAGCATTACTGAACCAGCTCCATATTTCCCCTTTATCTCATGAGGAATACTGATATCTGTTATTGAAACCTGCTGCATATCCTTTCTTGCTCTCTCTACACCTTTTCTAATTGCTTCAGGTACCTGATTTGCTTTACCAAGACCATAACCGACCTGGCCATTGCCATCGCCGACAACAACAATCGCACTGAAACTGAAGCGCCTGCCACCTTTTACAACCTTTGCCACTCGGTTAATATATACAATTTTCTCGATAAATTGATCATCAATTTTATCGTTTCTGGAATCCGCCAAGGTTTGCCCCCTGCTATATTTATTATGTCGTACAATAAAAAAAAACTAAAAAACTAATCCTTGTTCTCGAGCCCCATCAGAAAGGGCCTTAATCAAACCATGATATATATATCCACCACGATCAAAAACAACCTTTTCAATTCCCTGACTTTTAGCCTTAGCAGCTATAAGCTCACCAACACGTTTTGCCCGAGAAGTATTATCCTTAAAATCAACAGTTAGAATTTCCTTGTTTAATGTTGATTCTGAGACAATAGTATGACCGGCAACATCATCAATTACCTGAGCATAAAGGTGTTTGTTTGTTTTAGAAACACAAAGCCTGGGACGTTCCGGGGTACCGATTATTTTTTTTCTTATTCTCTTCACCCGTTTTCGCCGGGCTATCAGCTTAGTACTTGTCTTTGCCATTAGAATTTTCCCATAAGATAAATCACAAAAAATGTATTTTATTTGGCTGCCGTCTTACCTGCCTTGCGGACAATATGTTCGTTTTCATACCTGATTCCCTTTCCTTTATAGGGTTCCGGTTTACGAATATTCCTTATTTGTGCTGCCGTTAAACCTAGAAGTTCTTTATTGATAGACTCAAGCATAATCATGTTCTTCTTATCAACTGAACCACTGACACCTACCGGCAAATCAAAAATAACAGGATTGGAATAGCCGACATTGAGAGTCAGGGCGCTACCTTGAATATCAGCTTTGTAACCAACTCCCTCAACAACCAGTTTCTTTTGAAAGCCTGTTTCAGTGCCAATGATCATATTGTTGATTAATGATCTAGTCAAACCGCTGAAGGCGTTAGTTCGTTTACTTCTATCTAAGCAATTTACGGTAATATTGCCATCAGCTATTTCTATTTTCAACTCCGGTCGAACATTAATATCAAGAGTTCCTTTTTTTCCGGTCACCTTGATATTAATTCCATTTATATCAACTTTAACCCCTGATGGTACAGGAATAGGTTGTTTGCCAATTCTGGACATTATTTTCTCCGTTTCAGATACTGATCAAACGATTACCATACTTCACAAAGTAATTCTCCGCCAACTTGAAGCTTACGGGCCTCAGAACCTGACATAACACCTTTTGAGGTTGACAGGATTGAAATACCAAGACCACTCATTACTCTCGGTATTTTGCCAGCTTTGACATATACACGACAACCTGGTTTACTAACTCTACGTAAGCAGGTTATTACCTTGTTGTGATTTTTGTCATATTTAAGATGAATTTTTAATGTTCCCTGCTTATCACCTTTAATTACAGAATAGCCTTCAATATACCCTTCCTTCTGCAAAATCTCAGCAACACCTTTCTTAAGCCGAGAGAGAGGCATATCGGTTGCAGCATACTTAACCATTCCGGCATTTCTTATCCTGGTCAACATATCAGCCAGGGGATCACTCATTGACATGGTGATTAACTCCTTAAATTTTACTAATCGGTTTCAGTTTGTAACTACTTACCGGGTAAGCGCCTTAATTGCGCTGACCACCGTAATTGTAACTGGTTATTTTACCAACTGGACTTTGTGACACCTGTTAATTCACCACGAGAAGCCAAAGTTCTGAAACAAATACGGCATATTCCGAATTTTCTTATAAATGCCCTTGGTCTACCACACAATGGACAGCGATTATAGGCACGAACCTTAAACTTAGGGGCGCGCGAACTCTTTGCTCTTATAGATTTCTTAGCCAACCTCTTCCTCCTGGATCTTGTAATTCTTAAATGGCATACCAAGAACTTTCAAAAGATAACGGCCTTCTTCATCACTTTTAGCATTAGTGGTAATAGTGATGTTAAAGCCTTTTATTTTATCAATCTTATCATAATCAACTTCCGGGAATATAATATGCTCTTTAATACCAAGAGAATAGTTACCTCGTCCATCAAACCCCTTGGGGTTTACGCCCCTGAAGTCACGTACTCGTGGCAAGGCAATATGAACAAGCTTGTTATAAAAATCATACATCCGGGTTCTACGCAAGGTTACCCGACAGCCAATAGGCATCCCTTCGCGCAACTTAAAAGTTGCAATTGATTTCTTTGCTCTGGTTACAACAGCTTTCTGGCCGGCAATCAGGGTAAGCTCCTTTGAAGCACTTTCCACTATTTTAGGATTCTGTACTGCTTCACCTAAACCCATATTTAAGGAAATCTTTTCAATTTCTGGGATTTCCATAACATTTTTGTACCCAAATCTTTTCATAAGTTTCGGGACACATTCTTTTTGATAAAATTCTTTTATACCAGCCATATTTGTCTCCAAAAAAAGCCCCTTATAGGTAACTACTTACAGAGGTACAACATCTTCCCGCGATCAGCCTGTATTACATAGCCACAGTATGCTGCGCCAGTCTGATCACGAAAATCTCCAGCAGCCTGTAAGCAGTTACAAATACAGAGGTTTGCACTCATTAAGCGCTCACCCCATGAGTAGTTACACTTATAGTTATGCCTTTGCTTCAATTGTTTCTCCGCATCTTTTACAGACACGAACTTTTGAGCCATTTTCCAATATTTTTCTTGCGACCCGCACCGGCCCGGCGCACTTAGAACAAATTAACATCAAATTTGAGACATGAAGAGGAGCTTCCATATCAATGATGCCACCTTGTTGATTTTGCATATTAGGCTTGGTATGACGTTTTACCATATTGACATTTTGTACTTTGGCCTTGTAATTGTCAGGGTATACCTGAACAACCTTTCCAACACGACCTTTGTCTTTACCAGCAATTACTTCTACCTGATCGTTAAGCCTTAAATAATTTTTCCCAGCTTGCATCAAAAAAGCCTCTCTATCTTACAGCCCGTATATAATAGCTGCCCTGAATAAGCAATATATAAAATAAAAAATATATTTTTTCAGGTGCATAAATTACTTATTGAGCTTTCATCGTAAGTATTCGTTTTTTAGTTAAAAATATAATTATCTGTACACGGTTAGCTTAGGATCACAACTTAAATATCTTCCGTGGTTTTCTTATCCCGGCCTGGAGAGGTACTCTAATCACACAGGTCTTGAGTAAAAATAAAAAAATCAGCTAATTATTTAACATTCAATGATTTTCAAGGTTATGAGTTTTAAGGGGTGTGAGTCGTTACCAGTGAGTTATAATTAACTATAAAACCTCAGGAGCCAATGAAACAATTTTCATAAAACCAAGAGATCTTAATTCTCTGGCAACAGGGCCAAATATCCGGGTTCCGACCGGTTCACCGGTTCCAGACAACACAACGGCTGAATTATCATCAAATTTTACCATTGTATCATCACTCCTTCTAACCTCTTTAGCTGTCCGGACAATTACAGCGCGATGAATCTCGCCCTTCTTAACCTTCGCGTTTGGAATTGCTTCCTTGACCGTTACAACAATAACATCTCCAATACTGGCATATCTTCTTTTACTTCCGCCAAGAACCTTAATACATAAAAGTTTTTTAGCGCCTGAGTTATCGGCTACATTAAGTACTGATTCGGTTTGTATCATTTTATCACCAGCTTTACTTCAATAATTTAATATTTATTTGATAATTATTCAGCCATACAAAATATGAATATAGTGATTATGTATTACATAAAAATGCAGGCTTTACTGTAGAACTATCGTAACTACTCATGGGTGGTAAGCTCCTAGCCCAGATAAACTGGAAGAGAAATTAAGGCTCTGGATAAGTCCCTTAACAGTAGATGCAAGTTGTTTATTTCAAAGAAATTTTTCAATTTCTTGCCACTCTTTTCAGTACCCCCTTGAGGGGTGTAAAAAGCACCAAAATTAATTCTAAGGGACTAATGGTTACAAATCTCTGTATTTTTAAGTGGTTACAGGTGCCGTAGATTTTTGTCATCAGCCCGGTGCTGCCAAGTAATACGTAAAACATGCTGATGGCGGTAATATGCGGTGCCCTGTGAGCAGTTACGAACTATCTATATATAATATCGCTGAACATTTACATATCAATTACATATATTGAAGAATTATGTCAATCTATGAATCCCTATATAATATTTTTATACTGCTTTCTCGGTAATTTCCCTTAAACGCCAACGCTTATTCTTACTTAAAGGACGGCATTCTTCGATCATTACCTTATCACCAATATTACATAAGTTATCGGGATCAGCAGCCATATACTTCAAATGACGTTTTATATATTTTCCATACAATTTGTGGCGAACAAGATTCTTAATCTGGACGACAATAGTCTTGTCCATCTTGTTACTGACGACAATTCCGAATTGAGACTTCTTCTTTTTTAACTCACCCATCAATTTTCCCAAGGATATTATTAGTTATAAAATATGTTAAAACTCTAATGATTATACCTGTTGTTTTTCGTTTGCAACAGTCATCAGCCTGGCAATATCTCGTTTCATTTCCTTGAGCCTGGCGGTATTATCAAGAGGACGAATACTGTGTTGAAATTTTAATCTGTTAAACTCGTCTTTCAAGTCATCTTCTTTAGCTGAAAGCTCAGCAACAGTTAATTTACGAAATTCTTCTGCCTTCATATTGTTGCGTCCTTACTTATAACTTTTGTCTCAAAGGGCAGTTTGTTACCAGCAAGAGTCAAAGCCTTCAAGGCAAGGTTTTCCTCAACGCCTGTAAGTTCATATAAAATTCTACCCGGCTTAACTATGGCTACCCAATACTCAGGACTACCTTTTCCTTTACCCATTCTGGTTTCAGCAGGTTTTTTGGTCATTGGCTTATCAGGGAAAACCCTGATCCACATCTTTCCACCACGTTTAATTGTCCTGTTGATAGTAATACGGGCAGCTTCAATCTGTTGGCTGGTCATTTTACCGCATTGAGTTGCCTTGAGGGCATAATCACCAAAACTAATCTTTGAGCCTCGATAAGCAGCACCCTTCATCCTGCCCTTCATTTTTTTTCTATATTTTACTTTTTTAGGACTAAGCATATTATTTCCTCATCATCAATATAATTAAAGATGATAAATTTATCTCTACCTATCATGATTATACAAAATATGATTATTTATATGTCAATGCTCGTATATGAAAACCGTAAGCGTTCACCAGCACCTCATCTTTGCCCATTTGAGCCTGCTTGAATAGCACCAGCACCAGTATGCAGCGCAGGAACAGGTAAGCGAGGAACGAGACTCCGAATGAACAAATTGGTAAACGCTTAGAGTCTTAAATGTTGCAAAGAATTACTCCCTGGTGAACGGTTACTGAAAACCAACGAGGAAAGGTCAACTACTACATATCAAAATTAGCTTATTTTCTGTTCCCTGTATAATAAAAGAGAAACGGAATAAAAAAACTGGTCTACAGAGGTGTTAAGGGAAAATTAAAGAGTCAATCTCTTTTCAGTCTCCGGAAGAACTTCACCCTTGAATATCCAGACCTTTACACCAATGATACCATAAGTAGTCTTAGCCTCAGCAAAGCCATAATCTATATCTGCCCGGAGAGTATGCAATGGAACCCGTCCCTCACGATACCACTCACGACGGGCCATTTCTGCGCCTCCTAAACGACCAGAGCAGGAAATTTTAACACCTTTTGCACCAAACTTCAAGGCGATATTTATCGCCTTTTTCATTGCCCGACGAAATGCTATCCGCCGAACTAACTGTAAGGCAACATTTTCGGCTACGAGCTGGGCATCGGCCTCAGGTCGTCTTACCTCCTGAATATCTATCAGGCATTTTTTATGGGTGAATTTATCAAGATCCTGTTTCAAAGCTTCAATCTCAATACCCTTTTTCCCAATAACAATTCCGGGACGGGCAGTATGAAGTTTAATCTTTATTTTTTCACCTGTTCTAGCGATATTAATTTTTGAAATACCAGCATGAAAAAGTCTTTTCTTCAGATACTTCCTGATTTTCTGATCTTCAAGCAAATAATCAACATAATTTTTATCAGCATACCAGGTTGACTCCCAGGTCCTGACAATATTGAGACGTAATCCTATGGGATTGACTTTCTGGCCCAAATCATTCCTCCGTTAAGTGACTTGCACTATGTTGACTGTCTTTAATACAGCCTGACGTTATGATCATGACAACAAGATATTCAATAATGCATTATATATTCGCATTTCAATCAAATTATTGTGCTTTGATCCCTTTTAGTGCCTTACTCCAGATCAAACACGAAGGCACTTATCCAATAAAAGCGTACTAATTTCGTAACTGCTCCAGAGCACCGAATTTTTCCACCATCAGCCTGGCTTACGTATAGCTAATAGGCGACACCAGACCGATGACGAAAATCTCCGGCACCCTGTAAACAGTTACAGTTCAGTGTTTTTCACGATCATAAATTTTAAGGTGTGAGCAGTTACCTGATTTCTTCTAGTTCAACAGATTAGTCTATCACTTCATAACTATTCAACGAGAGAATAATTTTTCTAAAATCGAACAGTTATGTAATATCAAAAACTAAATATTCTCATCAAGTACTACGGTAATATGACTTGATCTTTTTAATATCTTTGTTGCCCGTCCCATAGCTCTGGGCCTGATCCTTTTAAGCATCGGAGCCCCATCAACAAATACTTTCTTAACATACAAAGTATCTACATCAATTGAATCATTTTGACTTGCATTGGCAACTGCTGACTCAATAATTTTTCGTAAAATACGTGCCCCTTTTTTAGGCATGAATCGTAATTTATTGAGGGCCTGTTCGACGTTCTCCCCACGGACGAGGTCAGATACCAACCTCGCTTTCTGTGGTGAAATACGAATATGTCTGGCAACAGCTCTGGCTTCCATAGCTTTTTAACTCCTGGCTTAACCGGATAAAAGTAAGAGAAGTAATAATATTATATATTTTCTCTTCTATATTTAAACTTTTATCGCTTAACGCATTTTCATTAATCGAAGATTTGTAACCGTTCACCGGGGCTTCTTGTTTACTTATAACTCCAGCCTGTAGGCATTCTCCAGTGTCTTAGATTAAGTTCATTGGAGGTCTCTGTGCTGCATACTGGTGCTTGTAAGCAGGCCCAGATGAACAAAAATGAGGTTCTGGTGAAACTTACGAAGATTTCATCAGGCAGGGACGGCTGGCTGAACATCAGCTTCCCAGGCCCATCATATATCTATTACATATAGAGCCCCTTTGCCAGTGATATCAATTATCCTTTATTTCGATCCCTTCCTGTCACCTGCATGACTATAAAATGTTCTGGTTGGAGCATATTCACCCATTTTTTGTCCAACCATATTTTCAGAGACAAATACAGGGATAAATTTTCTACCGTTATGGACAGCAAAGGTAAGTCCGACCATTTCAGGTAATATATCAGAACGCCTTGACCAGGTTTTTATAACCTTTCGTGAACCGGTTTCCCTGGCGTGATTAACCTTTTTCATTAAATGCTCGTCAACAAACGGGCCTTTTTTTACCGAACGTCCCACAATCCTCTCCCAAATAAATAACATTTTTTGATATTCAGAGCTTATCTACAGAATCGCAATTCTTTTTAAAACTGAACTATGATCGTAACTACTCACGGGGGGTAGGCACCTAATATTCGCTACCCCCTAATTTATAACTGTTTACAGGTGCCGGAGATTTCCGCGATCAGACTGGCACAGCATACTGGTGCTGTGTAAGACAGACAGTTCGCGGGAAAATTCGGTGCCCGAGCAGTTACCTATGATCTTCTCTTAACAATATCCTTATCCGAAGATTTCCTTTTTCTGGTCTTGTATCCTTTCGTCGGTACTCCCCAAGGGGTACAGGGATGACGTCCGCCAGAACTCTTACCTTCACCACCACCCATTGGATGATCGTGAGGATTCATGGCAACACCGCGTACACTTGGCCTTTTACCTTTCCACCGATTTCGACCTGCTTTGCCGAGTTTGCGGCTTTCGTGTTCGATATTACCAATCTGGCCAATACATGCCCGGCATTTACGGTGAAACCTCCGAACTTCTCCGGAAGGAAGCTTTACCAGGACATAATTTCCTTCTTTGGCCATCAGTTGAGCTGAGACACCTGCACTTCGTACCATCTGAGCACCTTTGCCGATTCTCATTTCAACATTATGAATAATACTTCCCAAAGGGATATTACCCATCGGCAGACAGTTACCGATTTTAATATCAACATTTTCTCCTGCCTCAACTATATCACCGACCTTTATCCCCATAGGAGATAAAATATACCTTTTTTCGCCATCAGCGTAGAAAAGCAATGCAATATTGGCAGAACGGTTAGGATCATATTCAATAGAGGCGATCTTGGCGGGAATATCAACTTTATCCCTTTTAAAATCAATAACTCTATATTTTCTCTTATGACCACCACCGATATGCCTGGCAGTAATTCTACCATAATTATTTCTCCCTCCAGACTTACGAAGGGACTTAACCAATTTTTTTTCAGGTTTGTTTTTTGACAATTCGGGATTGTATATAGTTACTAATGTTCTTCTTCCCGGTGATGTCGGTTTATAGGTCTTTGTTGCCATTGCAAACCCCGATTATATTATTTGCGTAAAGCTTATCCGTGTCTTACCTTCATTAATTTTACTTTTTCCAGGAGCATAAAATTTGCTCCCAAAGACAAAATCACAAAGGATGAAGGACTCTAATTAATAACGATCAAGTTTAAATGCACGTCTTACGCTCTAGCTGAATAGTTACTTAAAATTCAATTATTGAATCAATGTCAAATCCTGTCAGCTTAACATTACAAGTTCTCTAAATTGAATAATAATTCTAAATTTCTTCCAGAAAATCTACACTATGACCCTCAACCAGAGAGACAATAGCCTTTTTCCAATCCGATCTCCGACCAGCATAACGCCCCAGCCGTTTTTTCTTACCATGCATATTAGCAGTCCGGACTTTTATTACTTCTACATTAAACAACGCCTCAACAGCCTGTTTAATCTCAATCTTATTAGCTCTAGGATCAACCTTAAAAACCAGATGGTTGTATTCTTCCTGAAGAGTCATGCCCTTTTCAGTCAAGCATGGTTTTTTTATTATCCCATAAATAGATTTCATGGCTGCAACCTCTCTTCAATTTTATCCAGACTAGGCTGAACTATAATCAATTTCTTATACAGCAGGATATCATAAACATTAATACCAATTACAGGAAGAACCTTATATCCCGGGACATTACGTGATGACCTTTCAAGTTTTTCGTCATGTTCCGGAACAACAATCAGGCAATTCTCAACTTTGAGATTATCCATAATATCAACAAATTTTCTGGTCTTAAATTCCTCAAGTTGAATTTCGTCAATTATGAGAATATTATCAGCTGAATTACGTGAACTCAGTGCCATACGCAATCCAATCCTTCTGACTTTCTTAGGAAGATTGAAACTGTAGTCACGGGGTTTAGGGCCAAAAACAGTTCCACCGCCCCGCCACACAGGTGACCTTCTATTTCCCGCTCTTGCTCGTCCGGTACCTTTTTGCCGATATGGCTTTGCGCCGCTACCTCTAACTTCTGCTCTAGTCTTGGTACAGGCTGATCCCTGTCGCCGCTTAGCCAACTGCATGCGCACCACATCATGAAGCAAGTGAGAATCAACATCAACCCCAAAGATTGAATCTTGCAAATCTATCTCACCAACCTTTTCGTTACTGGTGTTATAAATATTGGTCATTGCCATTTTTCGGCCCCTCACAATTATGGCCTGTTTGGTATTTTGTAAGCGCTCGATGAACATCACCCTGCGATGTACCGATGTATTATCGCAGGCCGTGAAGCATGTACATAACAGCGTCCCTGAACCCCTTACAGTTATGGGTAGTTGTCGACGCTTGGGTGTACTTTATTGAACACTATCAGTATGTTAACTCACTAACACACTAAGGTGAAGAAACTATCAGACTTTTCAGGACTCTTTTATACTCCTTTCTCTACTAATCTATTTTTAAGTGAGCCCTTATATAATATATCCTGAGTTTCTTATTTTGGACTGAAATTCAAACGTAAGATACTAATGTAGAAACTATTACTTTGTATAAATAGTCAGCATCCCTTGTTTTGCTCCGGGAACCCCGCCTTTAACCAGAATAACATTATCCTGTTCCCTGATATCAAGGATGATAACATTTTTTTTGGTTACATTATTATTACCCATACGGCCAGGCATTTTTTTACCTTTGATAACCCTGCTTGGCCAGGCGCTGCAACCTATCGATCCCGGAGCCCGGTGAAACATGGAGCCATGAGTTTTCCTACCGCCATGGAAACCATGACGCTTAATAACACCCTGGAATCCACGTCCCTTTGTTATGCCGGTAATATCAACTATATCGCCGACCTTAAACAAATCAGTTAGAACTATCTCCTGACCAATTTCATATTGTTCAGGATCATCAACCCGGAACTCCCTGACATGGTAAAAACCACCCTTACCTGCTTTATTAAAATGGCCAAGCATAGGCTTGTTAATACGCGACTCTTTTTTTGAGGCAAATCCAACCTGAACAGCTTTATAGCCGTCATTTTCATCAGTTTTTTTCTGCAGCACTATACATGGACCGGCCTCAATGACCGTAACTCCGAATGCTGATCCTTCCTCAGAATAAAACCGGGTCATTCCAATTTTTTTCCCCAATATTCCAATAGTCTTAGGCATTGTTTAACCCAACCTCTGTAAATTCTTAAAAATTTCAATTCAGCTCTTTGCTCCGTCAAAAATTTAACGGAGTTCAAAGCGTTTCTTCGTGTTACAGCTTGATCTCTACATCAACTCCTGCTGAAAGTTCAAGTTTCATTAAGGCATCGATTGTCTGTTGAGTAGGTTCGAGAATATCCAGCATGCGACGATGCGTTCTCATCTCAAACTGCTCCCTTGATTTTTTATCAACGTGAGGAGAACGAAGAACACAATATTTATTAATCTTAGTGGGCAACGGAATCGGTCCCGCAATAATAGCACCAGTCTGTTTAGCTGTCTCAACAATCTCTGCTGTTGACAAATCTATCTGCTTATGATCGTACCCTCTCAATTTGATACGAATTTTCTGCGTCTGAATCATGTAATTTTCCTTTTGTAACCGTTCACCGGGCCGACATATTTTTTGTAAGCGCTCCATGAACACCAACCTGCACGGGCTTCACAACCCCTGCAATATACCGATGTATTATCACAGGGCATGGAGTACGTATATGGCGGCATCACTGAACCCCTTATAGTTAGGGGTTGTCGCCTCCTGGATGTACTTTAGAGCGCTACCCTATTTTTTAAAATTAATGTAACTACTCATGGGGTAAGCACCTAATGATTGCAAATCTAACTATTTATAACTATCCAGCTGCACTTCATCTGGGGGCGATAATGCTGTCTTATATAGCATTCTGCGCCAGGCTTATCACACACATCTAAAGCACACGGAGTCTCACTTCGTTCGCTTAACTCTGAATAATTACTAAACAGTGGTTGTGACAGTTTTTCGCCCCCGACCTGAATCGGTAATAAAAAATTATAAACATTGCCTGCAAGTGTTTACCGGCATTTCAAATATGTTTATTTTAATCGTTAAGACATAAATCCCATATACTGGAATGTCAAAATGGACGATAATTGATACAGGCAGACACTTACGGCCTATTCAACAATCTCGTTGATAACGCCGGCGCCGACTGTTCTGCCGCCCTCACGAATTGCAAAACGTAAGCCTTCTTCCATGGCAATAGGGGTTATC
>JANTFJ010000002.1 GCA_024763495.1 Desulfobulbaceae bacterium
ATCGCGAGCGTTGAAACGGGCACATGGCGGCATCCCTGAAACGCTTACAGGCTGTGCCTTCTCAAAAGTCAAGGTGTGGTTTATTGATCGCTATCAAAATCTCCGGCACCCTGCAACCAGTTACAAATACAGAGATTTGCACTCATTAGGCGCTTACCCCATGAGTAGTTAGCTTATAACTTCAGTCTGTAAGTGTTCTCCATTGCCTTAGATTCGTTCATTTGGGGCTGTCCCGCATACTGTTGCCATGTAAGCAGCCCAGGTAAGCGAGGAGCGAGACTCCGAAATGGACAAAGAGGTAAGCACCCTTAAAAACAGGGCATAAACTCCGACTCCGTGAGGTGCTGGTGAACGCTTACCAGAAATTTAAGAGTAAGGCACTAACATGCTCTATTTTAAAAGGAAATTATACTTCCTGCTTTTTTTGCTGATCCCTGTCTTATCTTTTATGCTGCCGCATAACGCCGGGGCTGAAGATGCCGGCGCCATTATCCGGAAGGTAGTAGACAATCTTAACGGCAAGAGTGCTGTCCTGGAAATTATTATGGCGGTAAAGACTTCCAGGGCCGAAAGAACCATGAAAATGAAGAGCTATTCCATTGGTCAGGAAAAATCATTTATCAAAATTTTATATCCGGGAAAAGATAAGGGCATAACATTTTTAAAAATTGATAAGTCCATGTGGCAATATGTCCCGCGCATTGAAAAGACGATCAAAATTCCGGCCTCCATGATGCTGCAAAGCTGGATGGGCAGCGATTTTACTAATGATGATCTGGTAAAGGAAAGCTCTCTGTGTGATGATTATGACCATAAGTTGATTTCAGCGACACAAACCGGCTATAATATTGAACTGATTCCCAGGGCTGAGGCCGCGGTTGTCTGGGGTAAAATCCTGATGGCTGTATCCAGGGAGTATTATCTCCCCGTGACAGTAAATTATTTTGATGAAGACGGTGTCCTGGTTCGAACCTTATCATATAGTAAAATTAAACACTTCGGCGCTCGCTTTTATCCTTCGCTTTGGATCATGAAGCCTGAAACCCCGGATAAAGCGGGACATGAAACCAGAATTATTGTAACAGATGCCTTCTTTGATGGAGTGGTGGATGATTCATACTTTACCAAACGGGCTTTGAAGCGGTTTTCGCGCTGAGTTCCCATGCTTTTTCAATTTGCCTTACGAAATGTCCTGGCCCATGGCAAACGTTCAGTTGTTACCATACTGCTGGGAACCATTTCCACGGCTCTTCTTGTTTTTTCTTCCGCCTGGATGGATGGCTCTCATCAACAGATGATCAAGAACGCTGTTGAGATCTATCCCGGCTATATTCAGATAACAGGGGCTGAATTTCGCCAAAGTCCAAGTTTTGAACATCTCCTCTTTGACGTCGACAAGATACAAGCCGAGGTAATTGACATTGCCGGGGTGGCCCTCTTTACTCCGCGTTTTGAAGCCTTTGTCCTTTTTTCCGTCGGCGACAAAACTGTCGGCGGCATGCTTACCGGCATTAATCCGGAAAAGGAGCGGAGAGTTTCCCGGCTTTGCGCAGCCTTAAAAGACGGCGAGTATCTTGAAAATAACGATAACAATCAGCTTTATATCGGCAATGAGCTGGCCCGCCGCCTGCAAGTTAAGGTCGGCGATGAGCTTGTCTTTATCGGCACTGGCGCTGATTATTCATTTGCGGCCGACCGCTTGATTGTCAAGGGAATATTCCAGACCGGTCTTTTTGAATTTGACGCAGGCAGCGCCTTTCTGGCAAAATCTTATTTTGACCGGATCATGGCTTCGAAAAACCTTGCCACTCATGGAATCGTCCTTCCTGAAAATCTTAACCGGTCTGCTCAGCTTGCCGGGGTAATCGGGCGCAGAATCGGGCCAAAATACCAGGTCGCGGACTGGCAGCAGACTATGGCCGGCCTGGTCAAATCCATGCAGCTTGATTCCTGCTTTGGCTATATCACCCTGGCAATTATTTTTATTGTTATTTTTTTTGTGGTAATGATCTATACCCTGCTTGCCGTGTTCGCCCGCTTGAAGGAAATCGGCATTATGCGGGCCATCGGCACCACGCCCAGGCAGGTTTTTGCCATTCTCCTCTGGGAATCATCAATCCTTGGTTTTATCAGTGTCTGGGTCGGCGGACTTATCGGCGCGGCCTTTGCCTGGTATTTTTGTATTCATCCTCTGGTATTTTCCGGCATGGAGGAGCAGTTTAAGCAGTATGGCCTGGCCGCCTCCGCCATTCCATCCGCCTTTGAGCCCTTAACCATTGGCCGGGATATGGCTGTCATGTTTCTCCTGCTGCTGCTTTCCACCCTTTATCCTATTATCAAGGTAAATCGCTATCAACCCATTGAGGCTCTCCATCATGTTTAGGACAATAGTAAAAATTGCCTGGGCCTCACTCCGGCGGCGGACAACCCGCTCCCTGATGGTAGTAACGATGATCTGTTTAAGCCTGTGGGGACTTTTTTTAATGGAGGGGATTTATGACGGCATGACCGAGCAGATGATCGCTAATGCCATTCGCAGCGATTCAGGCCATGTATCTCTTTTCGGTCAAGGATATCGGCTTGATGCAAGCCTTGACAACCGAATTAAGGGCAGCGACACGGCAAAACTGGAAAAATTTCTTGATTCCGACCCCAGGATCAGTAGCTGGGTTAAACGCCTTAAGCAACAGGGGCTGGTGGCCACGGCCCATTATTCCAGAAACACGGTAATCTCCGGGGTAAATTTAAGGCGCGAAAAAGGGCATGGCCGGCTGGAAGATTATCTGGTTCAGGGTGAATACGGCTTCGGCAGACAGGCTAAAGGTGCCATCATCGGCTTCAAGCTGGCCGAAAAACTGAAAGTTTCCATCGGCGGCAAGATTATTCTCACAGCCCAGGATTTGCACTCCGAAGTTACGGCAACAGCCTTACGGGTTACGGGAATTATCAAAACCAATAACCTGAGGCTTGACGAGACAACCGTTTTTATGGATATTGCTGCTGCCCGAAAATTTTTGGGGGTGGAGCATGGTGTTACCCAGGTTGCCGTCATGTTGCGTGATAATCAGCAGACTGCCGGGTTCCAGGCCGGGCTGCGCCAGGCCTTTTCCCGTCTTGAGGTGTTGCGCTGGGATGAGATGTACCCGGCTTTGCTGCAGTCGCGGGTTATCATGAATGGTTTCAGCCTGGTTGTCTCCCTGATGATTTTCGGCATTGCCGGGATTGGTATTTTAGGGGTGATGCTGGTCTCCGTCCTTGAGCGGGTTCGCGAATTCGGCATCATGCTGGCCATCGGTACCGGCTTTGGCCGGCTCAGGGCAATTATTATGACCGAATCATTACTTATGGGCGTAACCGGCTTTCTGGCCGGCGCGTTTTGCGGCTGGCTAAGCCTGTTATACTTTAAAATCTATGGCCTTGACCTTACTGTTTTCAGCGCGGCCTTTAATGAATTCGGCATGGATGCCGTTACCCACGCGATTATTCGACCGGATTACTTTGTAAACGCTTTTGTCTCGATAATTTTCGCGGTTCTTGTCAGTATGTTCTTTTCCCTGCGAATCCTGCGAAAATCCAAGCCCATTGAGGTGATAAATGAAATATGACACCAGTCATGACTGAATTTCTCCAGATAAGACAGATAAGCAAACTGTATCAACCTGATAAAGAGGTCGAGGTTCCAGCACTTGACAATATTAATCTTTCTATAGAAAAGGGAGAGTTTGTTGTTATTTCAGGGCCGTCCGGCAGCGGCAAGACAACCCTTTTAAATATTATCGGCGGGCTTGATCTGCCCACTGAAGGACAAATAATTCTTGATGGTAAACTGTTGACCGGCCTGGCAGAAAGGGAACTTGCCGGAATCAGGCGTGATCATATCGGTTTTGTCTTTCAGGCCTATAATCTCCTGCCGGTACTGACGGCGCGTGAAAACATAGAATATGTTATGAAATTGCAGGGCAGGAGCAGGGAAAAATGCCGGGCCCGAAGTCTTATGGTGGCGGA
The DNA here is from genome assembly GCA_024763495.1 of Desulfobulbaceae bacterium. GTDB lineage: Bacteria > Desulfobacterota > Desulfobulbia > Desulfobulbales > SURF-16 > JANTFJ01. Next base: position 4,006 of record JANTFJ010000002.1, read on the forward strand.
AAAGCTGGGCATTGCCTCATTGCTTGACAAACTGCCTCACCAGTTAAGCGGCGGTCAGCAGCAGCGGGTTGCTGTGGCCCGTGCCGTAGCCCCTACCCCGAAACTGGTGCTGGCGGACGAACCAACTGCCAACCTTGATTCAAAGTCGGCGGCAGCGCTCATTGACATGATGGAGAAACTTAATCGCGAGGAAGGAGTGACCATAATTTTTTCCTCCCATGATCCCCTGGTCATTGCCAAGGCCAGACGTTCCGTGGTGTTAAAAGATGGAAAACTGGTCACGGATATTTGCGAATAATAAACTAAGGCTCCTGGCTGCGGCCTATCTGGGGATTGTGCCGGAATTAGTTCTGGAGAACACCAATATTCCCGGTTACGATGACCTGTACCGGAATTTCAACTACAATCGTCTGCGGGCTGAACTTACCGTTAAGCATGAATCTTATCCTGATTTTATTGCCACCCTGATCGCTGATAATGAAACTTTTTATGTAAAAAAATCTGCCAACCTGACCAATAATACATCAATCTACCGGGGCTACTTTGAATATCGAGGGGCCAACCATTTCTGGGTTGCGGGAAAACAGCGGATTCCCCTGGGGGTCGGAAAATTCTGGAATCCCATAGATGTTTTTAATCCCGTTAACATCCAGGCAATAGAACAGGATGAACGTCCCGGAACGGAAAGCATCCATTATGAATATGCCTTAAGCCGCCTGGCAGATGTCGCGGCCACGGTTGCCCGGGGCAAAGGGGTCATCCGGATAAAAGGCTATCTTGATTTTGCTGATCTGGCCCTGGTTGGAGAATTTGACGATGAGAAGAATCTTGATATTATCGGCTGGGAAGCGGAAGGAGAGCTGGCTGATACCGGAATAGAGCTGCGCAGTGAAGGAGGCGGTTTTCATGATAGCCGGACAGGCCGCCGCCATACGGAATTTATTGTCGGGGCCGAGTATGGTTTTGCCAATTCCCTGACAATAACCGGGGAGTACCACTATCTTGATCTGCCGCGCAATAATGAGCTGGCGATTTCTACCGGTTTTCAACCGACAATGCTCTGGAACTGCTACCTGACCACGGTTATAAACAGCGATGATGGTTCCGGTTTTGTGTTACCGGTGCTGGAGTACAGCTTAAGCGATGAAATGACTATCAGCAGCGGGGCTTTTGTCTATTTCGGCAAAGACAATTCAGCCTATGGCTATAATACCGACCGCTTTTATATTCGCTGGTTTATCCATTTTTAGTAAACGATCATCAGCTGTCAGGTAACGCTCTGCGCAACCTGACCTACAGGGGCATCGCCATGGCGTGGGGAATTGTTCCTGTGTAGGTCATGGTGCGAGCGGAGCGAGTTCCATGACATTTTGATAACGATTAACATTGCGCTACCCCCTGTAATTGTAACTGGTTACATGGTGCCGGAGATTTTTTGCGAGCAGGCTGGCGCAGCGTATTAGTCATACGTAAGTCAGCCTGCTTGCGGAAAGAGGTAACCACCCTTAAAAACAGGGCATAAACTCCGACTCCGTTCGGTGCCCTGTGAGCCCTTAGCGGGATAATTTTAAGGGGAGGCCGGCAGTAATAAAATAAACCGAATCACACACCTTTGCCACCTGCTGATTTGTCCAGCCGGCCAGATCACGAAATCTCCGGCCCAGGGCTGATTCCGGCACAATACCCAGTCCCACTTCATTTGCCACCAAAACCAGGGGCAGGGAACAAGCGGGAATCGCCTTATTTAACTGCTCGACCCTGGCCTCAATTTCGCTGTCCGAGTGACCGGCCAGGATAAGATTAGTCAGCCACATGGTCAGGCAGTCAAGCAGCAGGGCGTCAGTGTTTTCCGGGGCCGGGCTGATGGCGGTTGCCGGATTCAAAGGTTTTTCAATAACCTCCCAGCCTTGCCCCCGGCTTTTTCGATGGAGCGCCACCCTGTCAGCCATTTCCGGGTCATCCTTTATGTCAAGGGTAGCGATATAACATTTACGGGCATAACGCTCATCCAGCCACTGCTGGGCGAAAAGGCTCTTGCCGCTCCGGCAGCCGCCCAGAATTAAAATCTTTTCCGCTTTTGCTTTGTTCATCTCTTTCTCCGGGGATTTCCCTGCGCCCCCGCTTTCCTCATACCTGCTGCTGAATTTGCGGGTGAATCCTTATCGCCAGGGCCAGATATTTATCATCCTGGCAAAACATAATTCTTTTTTTAACCAGATCAGCCAGGAAAGCCATCAGGTTCTCCCGGCTGAAACCGGAAAATTTTTTCTCAAGCAGGGCAAGATCGCTAATCTCTTCACAGGCCAGATAAATTTTTCGTGATGTGCCGTAAAGCCGATGATGCAGGATACGCCCGCCCGGCAGGTGCTGGCGAATAATCAGGAAATTCCCTCCGTCCCGGTAACTGAGCAGCAGCCGGGAGGACTGATTTTCAGCGGCGCAATAAAATTTACGCCACTGCCTGATCTTATCAACAACCGGAGCCCAGAGTCGACGCTGATAAAGGCGGTCGCCCCGATATCCTTTAATCAGCATCGGCAGGTTGTGAAGAATAGCACCAGGCACTATTTTTTTATACTTGGGATGACAGGTCTTAGCGAGAATACCATATTCCTCAGGGGCATAGTCCACCGGGCTTTTATGACCAAGAAAAAAAACAGCGCTGCTCAGGGGATGAAAGGGCAGGGCAAAATCAAGATTTTCCAGGGTTTCCTCGACCTCCTCCCTGGTACTGGACGGGAATTCACATATCAGGTTACCATCCAGGATAATACCGGCGGCCAGAGAATCTTTCATCACTGCCAGGTTTTCAATTACGCTGGTTCCCTTGTTCAACCTCCGCAACAGGCTGTTGGACAGCGCCTCAATTCCTGCCTGTACTGAAGCAAGACCGCCCCGCCCGGCTAAAAACAGCTCACGCCCCCTCATGCCGGCACGAATTTCAGCAAAAAAATTAATATCACGACCAAGTTCAGCCATTTTTCTGAAAAAAACTCTACTCTCTTTAATTGGCAGGACATTGTCGGTAAAAGCCAAATCCAGGCAACTGTATTTTTCACTTAATCCGATAGCTTCCGCAAGCATCTGTTCAGCGCTTTTGGCCCGAAATCCCTGCCATTGAAGATTAAGATTACAAAAGGCGCATTTCCCCCACCAGCAGCCCCGGGAAAATTCCAGAGGAAGCACGGGAATAAAGGCATCCGCCCCAAAATTATTTTTCATTTCTTTAAAATAATCATCGTAATCCGGCAGCGGCAGGCTGCTTAAATCCGCAAGCTGACTTCCTGTTGCGGTTTTTTCCGGTTGCATTTTTGCTGCCAGATCCCGGCAAAGGGTCAGCAGTGGTTTTTCTCCCTCACCGCAGATAAGATAATCCAGAGGAAAAAGAGAAAAGAGCTCCTTGTTCTTCTCCGGTAAAAAAGAAGAGCCGCCCATAACCACCGGCAGTTCAGGATAATTCTTTTTAATGGCCTGCAGGCCGGCCAGAGAGGGCAGGAGCTGATTAAGGCAAACCGAGAAACCCAGCAGATCATATTGTCCCCAGCGGGGCAGACTGCTCCAGCTGACGAGCTGTTTTTTTAGGATTTCGCAAGTCTCGGCAAAATCAATATCAATATTATCAGGAGATTTTTTCAGGCTCTGTTCGACAATTTTTTTTGCTTCAATAATTTTATCAGGAAACAATATCGCGCTGTACAGGGCTTCGCATACCCACATATCCCGCGAAATCCACTGATAAATATCAGGGCCGAGCAGTCGGGCAATTTCAAGATAGGGATGAAAGGTATCTACTTTAATTCGGCCATTACCATTAAACTCAATATATGCCTTTAAGGCACCCAGTTGAACTGATGGCCGGTTAAAGGCGGGCCAGGGCATGGATACCAGGGCGACCAGAAACCGGGAAGGCGGACTTGCGGATAAGGCCATATTACTGCCTGATTATTTCGGTATCCGGCGGGGGGCTGAAAACAAAATAATCGACCGGTTTGGGATGATTAAGGCTGAGGTTGGTCAAAACAATATCTGTCAGGGAATCAAAATGATCAACAATCATCAGCCGTTTAATCAAGAAAGTGTCTCGATCAATTATAACGGTCAGGTAACTGACCTGGGGATGATTTTTCCGGGGGATCAGTTTAATGGCAAAATAGCGGGGCTCAACTGTATTGTTTTCAGCAGGCAGCACCTTGAAATCACGAATAATATTACCGGTTCCGGCAAAAAAAGCATAGGTTATATCTGATTTAAGATAATCCTGGGCCGGCATGACAATCATTTGCTGACTTGAGGCAAAATACATGTAAATTATTTTGCCGTCACTGGTCAACACCTGTTTATCCGGAGAGGTATAATCCCAGCGCATGAAACCCGGCTTCTGAATTACCATGGTTCCGGCCCCTTTGCGACGACGGCGGCTCATCGGGATTGTCGTGGTTTGACGAAAATCCGCGGAAACAGCTGAAGTCTGGTCATAGGTCTGCTGAAGTTTTTCGGCGATTTGCAGAGGAGATAAATCGGCGGCCCGACAAAATGGAACCCCGCAGCACAATATAATTAACAGCAAAAAATAAAAACTACGCATTGTCTTTTCCCTGCCTGAGCTGGAGATTAATCCGGCGGCCGAAAATACGCTCAGCAGTTGCCTGGGCCGCCTCAGTTACATCAGAGACATAGTACTCGTTTTCTCCGGCAGATGACAATATTTTAACTAAATTCGGATGTTTTTGCAAAAAAACAGCCAGTTCCGCCGCAATGGCCCGGCTTGAATCAATTACCCTGATCTGCCTGCCGATACGGGATTGAATTAATTTTTTTAACAAGGGGTAATGAGTGCAGCCCAGGACAAGGGTATCGATATTTTTTAATTTTAAGGAATGAAGATAACGGCGGATAATCATCTTGGTTTCCCGTTTATTGAGCCAGCCCTCTTCAACCAGGGGAACCAGCAGGGGACAGGGCTGACCGAAAACCTGAAAATCCGGCCGCAGTTTTTTTATTTTATCTTCATAGATTTGACTTTTAATTGTCGCCCTGGTGCCGATAATTCCTATTCGCCCCCGGCTACCCATGCTTACAACCTGCCTGACAGCCGGAGTTACAACCTCAAAGACCGGAACAGGCAACTTGTCTCTCAACATCCCAGAGGCCACGCTGGCGGCTGAATTACAGGCAATAACAATAATCTCGGCCCCCTTTTGCAGGAGAAACTCGCTGTTTTCCAGGGCATATTTCCTGATGGTTCGAGCGCTTTTTGAACCATATGGCGTCCGGGCCAGATCTCCAAAATAGACCAGTCGGCGACCGGGAAGGTTTTTTTCAATGGCGCGGGCAACCGTCATGCCGCCTACCCCGGAGTCGAAAATTCCAATCATTTTATAATTACCTGAAACTGGGTATCCGCTTAATTGTAACTGCTCACAGGGCACCACATGTTTCCGCGATCAGCCTGACTTACATAGCACCAGTATGCGGCGCATGCTCAAATGAATCCAAGGCACTGGAGAACGCTTACAGACTGGAGTTATAAGTAAACAAGTAGCCCCCAGTGAACGGTTACCTATTTGTTGTGACAACCGTTTTTTTAAAGAAAATCTGGCGATACTAAAAAGAATATTACAAAAATACCATATTTAAAATAGATTACTTATGGCTCAGCATTCGGGTAAGATTACCGGTAAATATTTGCTAAATCCATATTATTCACGGTTGCAAGCAGTTCCCTGCAGGAGCCCAGCCTCCCAGGCGATAAAACATGGAGCAAACTCATACCATGGATCGTCCAGAGCAGTGTCGGCGCCCGTTACAATTCCGCAAAAATTCCGCAAAAATAAATTTATTTCGGAAACGCGGAAAATAAAAAAAATACGCAACTCATTGATTTATTGTAAAATAACATACTGCCTTCCTGCTACTGATCCAGAAACACGGAAACCGCTGCTATTAAAAGAATGAGAAGCTGGGCAGCTAAAAGTTTAACTATTTGATTTTAAAGCATTTTTTGTCCGAAATAAATACTGTGCGAAGACTGGCACAGACCTTGCTTAATTTAAGCTTAATTATTATTTAGAGCCGCTTTTTATTTAAAAAGGCAATGTAACAAAATTAAAAAGACAAAACAATTTGCATTTTTTTTAATTTTAAATTAGTTGCTTATTAATTAAATTATTAACTACTTACCGGGTAGGCGTTCTGCTTTTGTTCACTACAATAATTGTAACTGGTTACAGGGTGAAGGAGGTTTTTGTGATCAGGGGCGGTGCAGGGCCAAATGAACGAATATAAGGCACTGGTAAACGCTTAGAGATTTAAATGTTTGCTTCCTGGTGAACGGTTACAACAATTGTTATGCGGCATATCAGATAAACTTGTAAAAAACAAAAAAATCTTTTTTTGATTAAATTGATTACAAGATTGTCAACTTTAAAAAATATGAAAAATGGGGGTTAATTTGAAAAAACAAATAAAACAATACGCAGTGGCTTTAACAGGAGTGGCGGTTATATTTTCTTTATCAATTACTGCGACTCAGGCCCAGGAGCTGCAGCATCCTCTGGGGACAAAACTCCTGAAAGACAAATTTCACAAGGAAATTGTCATTGAAAATCCAACCCGTAATTCCACGTTAGCCGCTGATGCCCTGCCATCTTCATTTGACTGGGGGCCAACCGCCGATAACCCTACAGGACGGAATATAACCGAACCGGTTCGTGACCAGCTGTCCTGCGGCAGCTGCTGGGCCTTTGCTTCTGTTGCCCTGCTCGAAGCTGCTACCAATTACACTTATGGTTTTACCACAGATTTATCTGAAGAAGTACTTGTCAGTGATTGCTGTGATGCCGGTGATTGTAACGGAGGATATCTTGATGATGCGGCTGACTGGATGGTCAGCACAGGAACTACTACTGAAGACTGCTGGGCTTACTCTGCTGAAAACGGCACATGCTCCGGATATTGCGGCGACCCCACTCTGGGACGGATTAACAGCTGGGGTTATGCCAGTGGTAACTGGTACACCATTAATATAGCTAAAATGAAGGATGCCCTGGTTCACCATGGCCCCCTGGTAACAGCTTTTGAGGTGTATTCTGATTTCTATGATTATACTGATGGAGTTTATCAGCATCAAACAGGGTCATACCTGGGTGGACACGCGGTTCTGTTAACCGGATACGTTGATGATGAGACCGTTCCCGGCGGCGGCTATTTTATTGTTAAGAACAGCTGGGGAACCGGTTTCGGCATTGATGGCTATTTTTACGTTGCCTATAACAGTAACTGTTCTTTTGGAATGGAAGCAACATATTATAAAGGATTTGTTGTTTATCATTTAAACAACTAACTCGTAAGCGTTCACCAGCACCTCATCTTCGTCCATTTCAGAGTCTCGTTCCTTGCTTACCTGACCTGCTTACATAGCACCAGTATGCGGCGCAGAGCCAAATGAACGAATCTAAGGCACTGGAGAACGCTTACACTATAACTTCTAAGCCGGTAACATTTTTGAGCAATGTTGCTGGTTACTGTAGGAGCCCAGCCCTCTGGGCGATTCATGCTATGAGCTTTGCTTCATTGTATTATCGCCCGGAGGGCTGGGGTTATGTGGTTGCGCCGCTATAACCACAAAACCTGCCTGCTTATCAACTCCGGGACATGATTGCTCAATGCTCGTTATTTGACCTGGCCGCTGAAAAAGACTTGACCGGATTTCCAATATCTCAAAGCCTGCCTCCGTCAGCCAGCCGCACACCTCATCAACTTCATAAAACTCGGCATAACGGTAAAATGGATGATTATTTTCCTTTTTCCTGCGTAATTCCCTGCCCCAGGGACCATCCCCCGGCACCATGCCCATAATCAAATGACCACCAATCTCCAGACAGCGGCTTACTTCACGCAATACCCGGAGCGGCTCAGCTAAAAAGCACAGAACAAAAAGCAGATAAATCGCAGCCATACTCCGGTCGGCCAGGGGTAAATTTTCACCAATAGCCCGGCACACCTCAATATGCCGTTTCCTGGCCAGCAGAAGCGGTGCAGGAGCTGGATCAATTCCAAAATCGATATTCAATTTTTCGGCGAAACGCCCTGAGCCAACTCCTATTTCCAGGCCGGGACGACCAGGGGTAACACTTAAATCACTGATTGCCGCCAATTCAATGGCAAAGAGCATACTGTTATCAAACCAGCGGTCATACTCTTCAGCCTGTTCATGAAAAATCTTCGCCCTCTGTTGCCATGCAGTTTTTCCCTGCCTCATTTTATCTCAACCTTATTAAAATTTGCGGTAACTGTTCAGGTGTACGGATACATTTGGAAAACACGTAGTAACACGGGGGTAAGCGCCTGATATTTGCTAACCCCTAACCCACTACTGATGGCGGAAAAATTCGGTGCCCTGTGAGCAGTTACATTTTTAAATATAAATTATAATTCCTGCTCGCGTATATTTTTTTATAATTTTTTACATTTTTAAGGATGGAAATAGATTCATTGTTGATTACGAAGAAATATTTGGAATCATTTGAGGCTAAGATTTTATTAAATTCTTCAAGGCTTAATGAATTAATTTTTTTACCATAGTAATAATGAGCTGAGAATGATTGATGTCCTCTAAAGAAGATAGGTGTCTGGTTGTCACTTAATGCTTTATACTTTTCAATTAAAAATTTTTCAGTACGAACAGAGGTAGGGTTAAGGATTATAAAAACAGCTGCTGCTACTCCTAAGATTGGACTGACCAGGCTGGTTATGCATATAAATTTTTTATTTATAAATTCGCCATGCTGCCTGCCGAGATACAATGCCAGCAAAATACTTAATGGAGGTAAAGACGGTAAAACATATGTCGATAAAATGTTTCCTGCTAATGTAAAAAACATCATTACAAATAAAGCCCAGACAATATAAAAGAAAAAATAATCATCCCGCAGCTTTTCTATATATGATGATTTGTTTATTTTAAAATTTTTAACAAGTAATAATAATGAGATAATTCCCCATGGCAATGATGCGTATAACCATGTAAGCCAAATATATCCATGAAATTTTTCATGCGCACTGCCATATAAGTCACCCTCCCAGCCTGAATACACAAAACGATTAAAATGTTCTCCTATGATAAAATATTTTAAAAATCCAGGGGTCTTTATTTCAGCTGAAATATACCAGGGAAGAGCAATTATCATCATTAAAAATAAACCGCTTATCCAGGGAAAGAGAGCTAGCTTTTTAATTCTGTTTTTGAATGAAAATAGAAGCCATATTGTTATTGTACCACCGACAATTGCCAACACCAAAGGCCCTTTTGCCAGCAATCCCAGGCCTAATCCTCCAAAAAATAGATATTTCGAATATTTATTTTCACCTTTTAACACCATTAAAAAAGAAATTAACGACATGGTAGTTGCGAAATTTAAATATGTGTCAGTCAAAACAACTCCGCTGACTACATACACCAATGCCATGCTTGTATAGATAACTATTGCCAAAAGGGCTGTGGTTTTATTGCTGATCCTGGTCAAAAAATTATAAATTAACCAGGCCGTGAGAAGTGTAATTAGAAATGATGGTAAGCGGGCGGCAAAATCATGAATTCCAAATATATCATAAAATAAGGCCTGACACCAAAAAGAAAGCGGCGGTTTTCCCCAGAAAGGGACTCCATAGTCAAAATAAGGAGTAATCCAATCGCCGCTTTTGGCCATCATATATGCTATATTTGCGTATCTTGCTTCTGTGGTGTCTGTTAATGGAATTAAAAATATAGCGAACAGCCTTGACAGGGTAATCAGCCAGAAGAGACTAAACAGGTTCCTGTTTAACTTTTTATCCATTTTTTCCCTGTGCGATGAATTTTTTTACCAGATAAATTGGTCTTTGTTTTGTTTCCAGGTAAATTTTACCGATATATTCACCAACAATGCCGATGGTCAAAAGCTGAATTCCGCCCAGGAAGGTAATTAACGCTATAGTGGAAGTGTAGCCTTTTACAATTTCACCAATAATCAAAGTCTTAAAAATAATCCACATTCCAAATACAAACCCGAACAGAGCTGAAAAAACACCTAGAAATAAAGCAATTCTGAGAGGGTATGTAGAGAAAGAAGTGATTCCCTCTATTGCCAGATTAATTAATTTTACATAATTCATTTTTGCCTTGCCGCCGCCTGTTCGCGGCTCTCTGTCATATTCCATCGTATAGGTATTCATCCCGATCCAGGCAAAAAGACCTTTCATGTATCTGTTTCTTTCCGGTAATTTTTTCAGGGCTTCCACGGATTTTCTATTCATTAATCTAAAATCACCAACGTCCTCGGGAATATGAAATGAACTTAAAGAATTAATGAGTTTATAAAATTTATTAGCAGTAGTTTTTTTGGTAAAAGTTTCACCATTTCTTGTTTTTCTTTTCATTAAAACAATATCAACATCCTTTTCTTCCCATGTCTTTATCATTTCCGGTATTAACTCAGGTGGATCCTGCAAATCAGCATCTAAAATAATTACTGCTTCTCCTTGACTGTAATCAATACCGGCAGTAAGAGCTGATTCTTTACCAAAATTTCTGGTTAATGATATGATTTTTACATTTTTGTCTAATTTACTTATTTCAACCAGTTCATTTAAATAGACATTTTTACTGCCATCATCTACAAACAATATTTCATAACTTCTGTTTAGTTTGTTTAAAATAAAATTAACCCTTTTGTAACACATATTATAAATATTTTTTTCATTATATAAGGGAATAACTATTGATATATCAAGCTTCATATAGAGCACCATTTCTTAAAAAGACAAATTTTTTGTAAATTAAGTAATTCTGTAGTGCAACAATAATTGAAGTTATTATTTGAGATAATAAAATGTTAATATATAATTTGTCATAACATAACCAAAATAAAAATGTATTACTTATAAAGGAAAGAATTACAGTAATTATATAGTTTCTTGTTGATGTTAAATGGCTTATATCTGCTTTAAAAGTCCAGTTATATTGTAAGAAATAATTTATTACAGCACCAATCATCATTCCAATTGCGGTGGCTAGGGTGGCATATACCTTAAAATTTATCAAAAGCCACATTACCCCGAAGTGGCAGGCTGTAGCTCCGCCTCCACTTATGATAAATTTTCTTATTTGATTTAAGGTCACTCTGTTATTCTGCATTTTTTACTCGTAACGATAGTGCTCAGTGCTCAAGAAAATACACCCGGAGGGCGACACCCACTGCGCCTCATCTTCCCCCATCCAAAGCAATCCGTCTTTATAATGTGCAGTTATGTCTTCGTGGTTGCTGGAAACTGTAGTAAATTTACCCCATGGTGAGATTATCCACACATTATCATTTGGTAATATTCCGTGTAAATATTTGGGTAAAAGCTACCCTTCTCTACCCCTATAATAAATGTTCGGATATTGCCATATATTTGTTCGTTTCGGCGTGTTATCTATAGTATACTATGTGAATCACGCCTAAGCGGGCGAAGGTGGGGTGCTAGCCGAACATTTACTATTCCGCCGGGATATTTCAAGTGTATTTAGTCCCTTAGATTAAAATTCGAAGTTTATGCCCTGTCTTGTGAGGAATATAATCTGACTAAATGAAGACAGAATGAAGATTATGGCAGAAAAGGAAAAATCAGCCGATCTTCTATAGGGCTGGCTTCCTGTAAGGAAATACGGATGGGCTCAAATTTTTCTCTAATCTTCATTGTCTCTTCATCTTGTTCGGTTATATCTTAGCAGGTAATTACTCACACCTTAAACTCATAACCGTGAAAGATATCTAACTGTAACTGTTTACAGTGTGCTGGAGATTTTCGTCATCAGTACGGTGCCGCGTATTAGTGAACGGTTACAAAATAACAAATAACAGCGAGGTGTTTTTTGCGACAAAACTTTCTGCCCTTTTCAAAGCCGTCTCTTGGCGACAATGAAATAAATGCCATGGCCGAGGTGATCCGTAGCGGCTGGATTACCACCGGAAGACAGGCCGCGGACTTTGAAAAAGAATTTGCCGGATATTGCCGGGCCGCCTCGGCAGTGGCCTTGACTTCGGCCACAGCCGGTATGCATCTGCTTCTTGTTGCTTTGGGAATCGGTCCCGGCGATGAGGTGATAACCCCATCGATGACTTGGGTATCCACCGTCAACCTGATCTGCCTGTGTGGGGCAAAACCTGTTTTCTGCGATGTTGACCGCCACACCCTGATGACATCGGCTGCACATATTGCCCCCCTGATTACAGAACGAACCAAACTGATAGTGCCGGTACATTTTGCCGGAGCTGCCCTTGATCTTGATCCCATCAGAACACTTGCGGCGGATCACGGTATTGCCCTGGCTGAAGACGCGGCCCACGCGGTCGGCACCGAGTATAAGGGCGAGAGAATCGGCTGCCGGGGCACGGCAATCTTTTCCTTTCATCCTGTCAAGAACATGACCTGCGGAGAAGGAGGCATGATTGTCAGTGATGCTGTGGATTTTACAGAAAAAATAAGACGACTGAAATTTCATGGATTAGGCGTTGACGCCTATGACCGCGCCACCCAGGGCCGCACTCCCCAGGCGGAAGTTATAGAACCGGGCTACAAGTATAACCTAACTGATATAGCAGCGGCGTTAGGTCGTGTCCAGCTTGGCCGCTTAAATGATTTTATCAGCCGCAGAACCATGCTTGCCGAACATTACTCCGAGCAGCTTGAGGATATCGAAGAAATTATCCCCCTGAACCTGCCGGAGTACAACCAGCATACCAGCCGGCATCTCTTTATTATCCGTCTTGATATTGAAAAGGCAGGCATGGATCGAGATCAGTTCATGGCTGGATTAAAGGAAAAAAATATCGGCACAGGGCTTCATTTTCGAGCCGTGCATCAACAAAAATATTATCGCAATCTGCCGCGTGCTGGTGCTGACCTGCCGGAAACCGAGTGGAATTCTGCCCGTATCTGCTCTCTCCCCCTCTTTCCTGCCATGACAGAGGATGATGTTGACGATGTGATCAGCGCCATTAAAGAGGTACTGGCCCGATGATGTCTCCTGAGGTATCTATTGTGATCCCTGTTTTTGATGAAACAGCCTGCCTGGACGAGTTGCTTGAGCGCTGCTTAAGGGCGGGAAAGGCCTGCGGGCATAAATTTGAACTTATTTTAGTTGATGACGGCTCAACAGATGGCTCGGACAAGAAAATTTCCAGGGCAGCCCAACTACATGAACCAGTGGTGGCAGTGTTATTGAATCGTAACTATGGCCAGCATGCCGCTGTTTTTGCCGGGCTGTCCCAGGCCGGGGGAGAAATCATTGTCACTCTTGATGCTGATCTGCAGAATCCGCCGGAAGAGATCCCCCGCCTGGTAGCTGAAATAGAGAAGGGAAATGATGTTGTCGGGACAGTCAGAATGCATCGGCAGGATTCCTTTTTTCGGCGTAGCGCTTCAGCACTGGTCAACAAGGCGGTACGCCAGGCTACAGGGGTAATGATGCACGATTACGGCTGCATGTTGCGGGCCTATCGCCGCTTTATTGTTGATGCCATGCTGCAATGCTCGGAGCGATCCACCTTTATCCCTATTCTGGCCAACAGTTTTGCCCGGCATACCAGCGAAATTTCCGTCAAGCATGATTCCCGCAACCAGGGGACATCCAAGTACAGTATATTCAAGCTTGTTTCCCTGCAGTTTGACCTGCTTACCTCCATGTCAACCTTTCCCCTGCGGATGTTGTCCATTGTCGGCCTGGTAGTTGCCGGGGGAGGAATCGGCTTTGGCCTGCTGATTGTGGTGATGCGGATTGTTTACGGTGCCGCCTGGGCGGCTGACGGGGTATTCAGCCTCTTTGCCGCCATGTTTATCCTTATCGGTTCCCAGTTTATTGCCCTTGGCCTGCTGGGTGAATACATAGGCCGCATATATAATGATGTTCGCGCTAGACCCCGGTATTTCATTCGTGAGGTGCTGGGAAAAAATAAAGAGGTAGACAATATCACTCCCGCCTGCCCCATAAATAAATAAAAGGAAGTATCCCATGAAAGCTATTGTCCTTGCCTATCATAATATAGGTTGTACGGGAATAAAGACTCTTATTAACCATGGCGTTGAAATCCAGGCGGTTTTTACCCACGCAGACGATCCTGACGAAAATCTCTGGTTTGATTCGGTGGCCGAAGAGGCCGCCCGGCAGGGAGTGCCGGTTTACGCCCCTGACAATATCAATCATCCCATCTGGCAGGAAAAAATTAAAGAAATGGCGCCGGATGTTATTTTCTCGTTTTACTACCGGGATATGGTAGGTGAAGAAATACTGGCCATACCTCCCCTGGGCTGTATCAACCTGCATGGTTCCCTGCTCCCCCGTTACCGGGGACGCTGCCCGATAAACTGGGTTCTGGTTAAGGGTGAAAAAGAAACCGGGGTTACCCTGCATTACATGACAGCCAAACCTGACGAAGGTGATATTATCGGCCGGCAGAAAGTTACTGTCAGTGATGATGATACAGCCCTGTCTCTTCACGGCAAATTGAACATTGCCGCGGCAAAGCTTCTTGATGAACTGGTGCCGCTGATAGCAAAAGGCTCAGCTCCCCGCCTTGCCCAGGATAACAGCCTTGCCGAATATTTCGGCGGCAGAAAACCGGTGGACGGCCAGATCGACTGGAATGATGATGCCCGAAGCGTCCATAATCTGGTACGGGCTGTAACCCGCCCCTATCCGGGTGCCTTTTCCTATCTGGGTAACCGCAAATGTTTTTTCTGGTCGGTAAAGATAGAGCAGGAAAATAATAATGATGCCGGGCCGGGTACGGTGTTGAATACTGATCCTTTGAAAATCGCCTGCGGTACCGGAACTGTCACTGTTATTTCCGGCCAGCCTGAAGGCTCGGTTTTCATGAGCGGCAGCCAGCTTGCCCAGGAACTTAATATAGTAAGCGGCATGAAATTTAATGGAAAGATGTCACTCCAAAAAGAGATTAATCGCAAAAAAAAGGTGCTTATTCTCGGGGTAAACGGCTTTATCGGCAACCATCTCAGTGAACGGCTGCTTGACAGCGGTCGCTATGAAGTACATGGCCTTGATCTTTCCACCAGCAGTATTACCCGGCTTCTTGAGCGGCCGGGATTTTATTTTCGTGAAGGTGACATTGCCATCAATCGGCAATGGATTGAATATCATGTCCGCAAATGTGATGTAATTCTACCCTTGGTGGCTATTGCCACCCCGGCGGAGTATGTCCGTAATCCATTGAAGGTCTTTGAGCTTGATTTTGAAGAGAATCTACGTATTGTCCGCTATTGCGCCAAGTATGGCAAAAGGATCATTTTTCCTTCAACTTCCGAAGTTTACGGCATGTGTGATGACCCGGAATTCCGAGAACTTTCCTCTAACTGCGTGCTTGGCCCTATTCGCAAACAGCGCTGGATTTATTCATGCAGCAAGCAGCTTCTCGATCGGGTTATCTGGGCCTATGGAGCAACCAAAGGGCTGAAGTTCACCCTGATCCGCCCCTTTAACTGGGTCGGGCCGCGGCTGGATACCCTGGAGTCAGCCCGAATCGGCAGCTCTCGGGTTATTACCCAGCTGATTTTGAACCTGGTGGAAGGAACCCCTATCCGCCTGGTGGACGGCGGCAGCCAGAAGCGCTGCTTTACCGATGTTAAAGATGGGGTGGAATGCCTATACCGTATAATTGAAAATAAGGATGGTTGCTGCGACAGTCGTATTTTTAATATTGGTAATCCTGATAACGAGGCCTCTATTGCCGAACTTGCCCGCATCCTGGTTGAAAAATTCACGGCTCATCCAAGGCGGGATAACTTTCCGCCCATGGCTGGTATCGTGCCGATTGAAGCCCGCACCTATTACGGCAGCGGCTACCAGGATGTGCTCCATCGTAAACCTTCAATAGCTGAGGCGAAAAAAATTCTGGGCTGGCTGCCAACTGTGCCTTTAGAACAGTCAATAGAAGAAACCCTGGACTATTTTTTAAATCAGGCTGTGAAGTCGGATAATAAGATTACCGCAATACAATAAGACCTCAGAGACATCCGTCCTTAGCCCACTTTGCTTTTTGCTGAGTGAGCCCCTGGCATAAGTCTAACCCATAGGCGGGTGCGAGTGAAGCGAGTTTCCTGACAATATAAACTATCCATGAATAACAAAATTGCCGGTCTGCGTATTGACGTTGATACCCTGCGGGGCACCCGTTATGGAGTACCTGCCCTGGTTCGGCTTCTCCGGCAGCATAACATCCGGGCGACATTTTTCTTTTCAGTCGGCCCTGATAATATGGGGCGTCATCTCTGGCGGTTGCTGCGGCCCTCATTTTTTTTGAAAATGTTACGCAGCAAGGCGGCAAGTCTCTATGGCTGGGACATATTGCTCAAAGGAACCCTGGGGCCGGGGCCGATTATCAGCAAAAAGACAGAGCTTGAGATCAGGGCTGCCGCTGATGCCGGCCATGAGATAGGTTTTCATGCCTGGGATCACTGGCGCTGGCAAAGACATCTTTCCACCATGACCACTAAAACTATTCAAGAAGATATGAAGCGGGGAATAACTAAGCTTGCCGGGATAAGCAGACGACCGGTTAATTGCGCCGCTGCCCCGGCCTGGATGATAACTGAGGCAGGACTCGCGGCCAGGGATCATTTTTCTCTGCGTTACTGCTCCGACTGCCGGGGCAGATCAATTTTTTATCCTGCCGTAAGCGGGACAACCAGCTCAACCCCGCAAATCCCTGTTACCCTGCCGACCTATGACGAACTTATCGGTCGAAATGGCATAAACCAGGCAAATTACAACCAGCGCCTGCTTGATTATTTTGTCGATGACGGGCTTAATGTGCTGGTTATCCATGCCGAAGTTGAAGGGATCTGCTGTCAAGAGCTGTTTGCCGATTTTCTTATGTTGTGCCGGAAAGCCGCTGTTTCCTTTGTCCCGTTGGGCGATCTCCTGGAACAGACGACTGATATTCCCCGAGCCGCAATCTGTCGAAAAAACGCGGAGGGGCGCTCAGGCTGGCTGTCCTGGCAGCAATCCACGCCGAAAAACAAAAAATGAAAGCACGAAACGCCGGATTACTGGTTATTGGGCTCTTTGTTTTTCTCTATATTCTGCCCCTTGGCATGCGCCCCCTCTTTGTCCCGGATGAAACCCGTTATGCTGAAATTCCCAGGGAAATGATTGCCGGCGGTAATTGGGTCGTACCCCGGCTTGACGGTTTAGTCTACTTTGAAAAACCAGTGCTTGGTTATTGGCTGCATGCTCTTTCCCTCATGGCTTTTGGAGAAAATAATTTCGCTGTTCGATTTCCTTCCGCCCTGGCCGCAGGCTGTTCCGCCCTTTTTGTTTTTTTGCTGGGCTATAGAGAAAAAGATCGATTCATCGCTCCCCTGGCCGCGTTAATTTTTCTTACCTGTTTCGAAGTGGCAGGGGTCGGCACCTTTGCCGTACTTGACAGCTTGCTAACCTGCTTTTTGACCGGGTGTCTTTTTTTCTTTTTTCAGGCCCTGACATCCATACCCGACTCAAGGCAGGAAAAAATGAACCTGGTTCTTGCCGGGATATTCTGTGGCCTGGCCTTCTTAACCAAGGGATTTCTTGCCATTGTTGTGCCTGCTCTAACTATATTTGCTTTTTTAATATGGCAGAAAAGATTTTTGGATCTTTTTCGTCTATCCTGGCTCCCGCTGATAGCGACTATCCTGATTATAACCCCATGGGCGCTTGCTATCCATTTGCAGGAGCCGGAATTCTGGCATTATTTTTTCTGGGAAGAGCATGTTCATAGATTTATGGGAGAAAATGCCCCGCACCATGAGGCTCTCTGGTTTTATCTTGTTGCCGCGCCTGCCATGTTTTTCCCATGGATACTGTTAGCGCCGGCAGCAGTAAGCGGCTTAAAAAAACAACTGCGAAAAATAGGGGAAAACAACAGCCTTATATTTTTTTCCCTGTGCTGGCTGCTGTTGCCCTTTGCTTTTTTCTCATTATCAAGCGGCAAACTGCTCACCTATATTCTCCCCTGTTTCCCTCCCTTTGCTCTGCTCATGGCTATGGGGCTTAACTCGTATCTTAAAAACAGCTCTCATCGTCTCCTGCGCTGGGGAACCGGCGGAACCCTTTTGCTGGCAGTAGTCCTGGCCTGTGTCTTTCTCTGGGCCCAGCTTGTCGGCCTTAATGGCTTCTATCCCTATGTGCGCCAATGGAAATGGATGATGGTGGCCACGAGTTTAACTGTCATGCTTGTCTCGCTAATCATCGCCCGGCAGTATCAGGATAGAACCATGTTCTGTTATTTCGGCCTTTCGCCGGTTCTGCTTCTCTTTGTTATCCAGTTCGCCATTCCTGATTTCACCCTTGAAATAAAATCTCCGGAAGCATTGCTCAATCGACATCTTCATGATATACAGCCGGAGACCCTGGTGCTCTCAGGAGAGGAAACAGTTCGCGCTGCCTGCTGGTATCTGAAGCGGGACAATGTTTTCCTGGTTCATAGTGGCGGGGAATTAACTTACGGTAATAATTTGGAAAAAGCAGGGCGTGTCCTCACTATTGAAAAAAGTGCGAAGTTGATTGAGCAAAATAAGGGTAAAATAGTTTTTGTGCTAAGAAAAAAGAATTTTGAAAAGTGGCGACCAGTTTTACCAGAGCCGGTATTTGTGGATAGTAACGGTCAGGACGGTTATGTCTTTTTAAAATTTTAACATCAAACCAAGGCAGAGAAAATGAATAAATATCTCCCACTCATCCTGACCGGGGTTCTGCTCAATGCCGCGGCCCAGCTCCTGTTAAAACAGGGCATGCGCGTTATCGGCCATTTTGATTTTAAGGCAGCCAATATTGTCGATATTTCCTTCAAGACGGCAACCAGCCCTTTTATTCTCGGCGGACTTCTCTGTTATGTCATCAGCGTTGTTGTCTGGCTCCTGGTTTTGTCCAGGGTAGAGGTGAGCTTTGCTTACCCTCTGCTTTCAGTGGGATACATCGTTACGGCCCTGGCCGGCTTTTTCTTTTTCCAGGAAAACGTGAACCTTACCCGCTGGCTCGGTATTTTCGTTATCTGCGGAGGGGTCTGGCTGATCACCAGGACGTCTTAAGATTTTGTTTAGTTATCACAAGTCCGTTTTTTTTATTTTTCCAGTTGCCGTCTTGGGAAGTTCATCCATGAAAACAACCTGCTGCGGAACCTTGAAGGCTGAAAGATTTTTTCGGCAATGACGAATAATCTCCTTTTCCAGACATTTACTTCCCGGCTTCAAAACAATACAGGCCATGATGATTTCGCCCAGAATTTCATCCGCCCGCCCGACAACGGCAACTTCATGGACGACAGGATATTCATGAATAACATCTTCTATTTCCTTAGGGGATATACGATGGGAGCCTGATTTAATCATATCACTTTTGCGGCTGACCATAAAGAGATAGCCGTCCGCGTCAGCCCGGGCCAGATCGCCGGTCCACAGTTTACCGCCACGAAGCGCCTCTGCGGTTTCCCTGGGCCTGTTCCAGTAGCCGGCCATGATATTTTCCCCCTCGGCGACAATTTCGCCGGTTTCGTCGACGGCAACGGGCTCATCATTTTTGTTCCGCAAACTTAAGATAACCCCGGGAATAGCCTTACCGATTGAACCTGCCTTTTGCTCAATATCTTCAGGCGGCAGATAGGATAAGCGGGCCGCTGCCTCCGTCTGACCGTACATGATAAAAATTTTAACTCCCGGGAAGATTTTTTGCAAACGGGTCGACAGTTGAGGAGCCATGGCAGCCCCGGCCTGGGTAAGATAACGAAGGCTGGGGAAATCGTATTTTGCTACGGCGGAACGATTGAGCAAAATGGCATAAGTAGAGGGGACTCCGGAAAAACCGGTTACCTGATGTTCCACCATCTCTTCCAGGATAACATTAGGATACATAAAGCTCTGATTGACCACCAGGGAGCCGCCAACAGCAAAATGGGTCAGTAAAACCGAATTCCCATAGGAATAAAAAAAAGGTAGCACAGCCATTACCCGGTCATTGCCGCTAAGGGCAAGATATTCAACAATTGCTTCGGTATTGGCCACCAGATTCCGATGTCGGAGCATAACCCCTTTAGGTTGCCCGGTAGTGCCGGAGGTATAAATAATCTGAGCGATATCTTCCGGGGAAACTTCGGGCGGATTATAAGAGGCTACCGACTCTGCATTGCGGAAAATTTTTCCGGCGTTAAGCCATTCAACCTCGCCGTTATTCTGCCCTTTCTCCCGGTTTCCCTCAACCACAATGGCCCGCAGGGATGGAATGGCGACGGCAATTTTCATCAGATATTTTTTAAATTTAGGGGCCAGAAAGACAAATGAGGCGGAACAGTCGGTTAAAATGGTTTTCAGGGAACGCTCACAGGGCTGGGTATTGAGGCCGACCACAATGCCGCCTGCCAGCTGAATGGCAAAATAAGCGGCAATATATTCAAAAGGATCGTCTGTCAGAATAGCGGCTCTAAAACCCCTGGCCTGATTACGGGAATAAAGCCATGTTGCCCTGGCTTGAGCAAGGAAGAGCATTTCGCTATAGGTCATTCTTTTCCCGCCCTTGATAATGGCGGTCTTGTCGGGAAATTTTGCGGCGGAACGTTGCAGATATTCGGAAACCAGAAGGGCCATGGCTTTGTGGTTAGGGGCTAGGTTGTCAGCCGATTTTTTTACTAATAAATCCGGCAAGATAATTAACGCTGTCGAGATTTTTCGGAATTAATTCCTCATCATCCACAGAAATATCAAAGGTCTCCTCGAGCCAGTCCACCAGTTCCAGAACACCGGTGGAATCTATTATTCCCTGTTCGAGAAAGGAATCATCGTTCTTTAAGGCGTCTTCCCTGGCGTCAAAGAGAAAATTTTCAAAAATAAAGGCTCTGATTTGTTTAACCGTATCTTCACTCATAAATTTTGACTCCCGGTATAAGGTATTCTGCAATAATATACGAAATTAATTTAATGTTGTCCAGCTGTTGCGGATAGTTAATTTGAAAAAGTAACTGCTCACCGGGCGCCGGATCCGGAGACTCGCAAGCTCGCTTACCTGCCGGGTATAAAACCCTTACAGTAGATATCTCCTGCTGCCTTACATAAGTGGACGGCTGACATGCTTGTAACCTGTTGATTTTGCAATAGGTACATTGTGGGTAGCAGGCAGTCCTGGTATGCGGCGCAGGGCCAAATGATGGAATTTAAGGCACTGCTTGAACGATAACGATAAAGCTCCTGTAGGAGCCCAGCCCTCTGGGCGATCCA
>JANTFJ010000003.1 GCA_024763495.1 Desulfobulbaceae bacterium
ATGCGGCGCAGGCCCAACTGAACTAATCTAAGGCACTGGAGAACGCTTACAGACTGGAGTTATAAGTAAACAAGTAGCCCCCGGTGAACGGTTACAAATATTGCCTGGGCTGGATTCTATAAAGACATTTCTATTTTCCGTCTTCCGTTCTCTGTTTTCTGAAAAAAAGGAGCTTATTATGCTTGCCCGCATCCAGGTTGGATTGAAACCTGATTTTACCGATTCCTTTGGCAACAAAACCAGGAAAAAAATAAGTGAGGATCTGGGGCTGCCCATTGATTCCGTCCGCACCATCAAAGTTTTTACCGTTGAAGCTGACATGACTGTTGACGAACTGGACGCCGCCGCGGCCGGGCCGTTTTCCGATCCGGTCATGCAGGGATATTCACTCGGCCCCCTGGCCCTGGAATGGAATATTGATTTCGACTGGTTGATCGAAGTAGGTTTTCGGCCCGGCGTTACTGACAACGAAGGCCGTACCGCGGCCCAGGCCCTTGAACTGCTTCTGGGGCGTGAACTGGCTTCTGATGAAGCTGTCTACACCTCAACCCAGTATCTTTTTAAGGGCAACATTACGGCTGCTGATGCCGACACCATTGCCCGTAAGGGACTGGCCAATGAACTTATCCAGCGTTTTACTGTTATCAGCCATGATGATTTTATCAAGGCCGGCGGCCTGGAGCCTTACGCGGCCAAGGTTATTGATCAGTCACAGGCCGTGGTCAATGAGATCGATCTTGATGTTTCCGATGAAGAGTTAATGCGAATCAGCAGGGAAGGGGTGCTGGCCCTGACCCTGGATGAGATGAAGTTCATCAGGAGCTACCTGGCCCGGCCCGAGATAGTCGAGCAGCGCCAGGCCCTGGGGCTGGGAAAAAAGGTAAGCGATGTGGAGCTTGAGGCCCTGGCCCAGACCTGGTCGGAGCATTGCAGGCATAAGATTTTTTCCGGCAATATTGAATATCATGATCTTGATCAGGGCACCACTGAAAAGGTCAGCGATCTTTTTTCTTCCTGTATCCGGCAGCCCACTAAGGAAATCAGGAAGAAGCTGGGCGATAAGGACTGGTGCCTGTCAGTGTTTAAGGATAATGCCGGGGTTATCAGTTTTGACGACAACTGGAACGTGGTTTTTAAAGTTGAAACTCATAACAGTCCTTCGGCCCTTGATCCTTACGGCGGGGCCCTGACCGGGATTGTCGGGGTTAACCGTGATCCGTTCGGCACCGGCATGGGCGCAAAACTTATCTGTAATACCAATATGTTCTGCTTTGCCACCCCGTTTTACGATAAGGAAATTCCGGCCCGTCTTCTTCATCCCAAGCGGATTTTTGAGGGGGTGAGGGAAGGGGTGGAGCATGGCGGCAACAAGAGCGGCATCCCCACCGTAAACGGTTCCCTTTATTTTGATGACCGCTACGCGGGTAAACCCCTGGTATTCTGCGGCACGGTGGGGATCATGCCCAGGCTGATCAATGGCCGGCCTTCCGAGAAAAAACAGGCCCTGCCCGGTGATTTGATTGTCATGACCGGTGGTCGGATAGGCAAGGACGGTATTCATGGCGCGACCTTTTCGTCCGAGGAGCTTAATGAAAATTCTCCGGCTACCGCGGTACAGATAGGTGATCCCATTACCCAGAAAAAAATGTTTGACTGCCTGCTTAAGGCCCGTGATCAGGGGCTTTACCGCTGTATAACCGATAATGGAGCCGGAGGATTGTCATCCTCGGTCGGCGAAATGGGCGAGGATACCAATGGTTTTGAACTTCACCTTGAGCGGGCTCCCCTGAAGTATGCCGGTCTTCAGCCCTGGGAGATTTTTCTTTCCGAGGCCCAGGAGCGCATGACCCTGGCAGTCGGGCCTGATAAAATTGATAAATTTATGGCGCTCTGTGAAAAGATGGATGTTGAGGCTACCATTCTCGGCACTTTTACTGATTCTGGCAAATTTCATTGTTTTTATGACGGCAGGACCGTGGCCTACCTGGATATGGACTTTGTCTATAAGGCCCTGCCTCCCATGGAAATGGAGGCCCGCTGGCAGCAGAAAACCTGGCCGGAACCGGTTTTGCCCGATAATCCTGACCTCGGCGCGGAACTAAAAAAACTGCTTGCCCGCCTTAATATCTGTTCAAAGGAATATGTTGTCCGGCAGTATGACCATGAAGTGCAGGGCGGCAGCGTGGTCAAGCCCCTGACCGGAGCTGAAAACGACGGGCCGAGTGACGCGGCGGTTATCAGGCCGGTGTTTGATACCTTTGCCGGGCTGGTTATTTCCCATGGCGTCTGTCCCCGTTATTCCGATATCGATACTTATCACATGGTGGCCTGCGCCATGGATGAGGCTGTCCGTAATGCCCTTTGCGTCGGCGCCGGGCTCGAGGTTATGGCCGGGCTGGATAATTTCTGCTGGTGCGATCCCATTCAGTCTGAAAAAACCCCGGACGGATATTATAAACTGGCCCAGCTGGTGCGGGCTAACCGGGCCCTGGCCTATTATGCCAGGGCCTATGGAGTACCCTGCATATCAGGCAAGGATTCCATGAAAAATGATTACATGGTGGGCGGCACCAAGATTTCTATTCCACCAACCCTGCTTTTTTCGATTGTGGCTAAGATTGATGATGTCCGACAGGCCGTGACCATGGATGTCAAGCGGCCCGGCGATGCTGTCTATGTTTTGGGAATGACTTATCCTGAGCTGGGAGCATCCGAGTACGCTGATCTCCATGGCGCGACCGGCAACAGTATTCCCCGGGTCAGGGAAAATGACGCCCTGCCGCGCTACCGGGCCCTGGAAAAGGCAATCAGGCAGGGGCTGGTGGCTTCCTGTCATGACTGCTCGGACGGGGGCCTGGGCGTGGCTCTGGCTGAAAGCGCTTTTGCCGGTGGTTTCGGCCTGGAGATTGATCTGCGCCAGGTTCCGGTCAGTAATATTGATCGGGACGACATCCTGCTTTTTGCTGAATCCCAGAGTCGATTTGTGGTGACCGTATCCGTTGATAAGGTTAAAGATTTTGAAGAGATAATGGCTGGAACCGGGCTTGGCTGTCTCGGCATGGTACAGGAGAAAACAATGTTGCGGATTATTGGCTTAAGTGGTGAAATTGTCATCAATGAAGAACTGGCAGCCTTGAAAACGGCCTGGCAGCAGACTTTGGATTTTTAGAATGAATGTTGATGCCAAGGGAGATTTTGTCAAGGATATCAAAGATGGACAACATATTGACGCTCTTTTTCTGCTGAAAAGTATGAACAAGGCCGAGACCAGGGCCGGAAAAACATATCTGGCCTTAAAGGTCATGGACAGGAGCGGTGAGTTGGCAGGCCGGGTCTGGGATCGGGCTGATCACTGGTTTGACCAGGTCGAAATCGGCCGGGTAGTCAGGGTTTGCGGCCAGTCCCAGTCATATAAGGATGTTCTCCAGCTCAAGATTAACTCCCTGGAAGCTGTGTCCGACAAAGAGGTTGACATGGCTTTTTTTGTCCCGGCAACTGTTTTTGATATTGAACAGATGGCCAGGGAACTGCGTAAATTTGCTCGTGGCGTGACTGATGAGTTTTTAAATAAGCTGCTGCTCAAGTTTCTGCTTAATAAAAAATTTATGGCTCGTTTCTGCCAGGCCCCGGCGGCCAAGAGCATGCATCATGCCTATGTGGGCGGCCTGCTTGAACATACTCTTCATGTAACCCGGCTGGCCGACAAAGTGGCGGAACTTTACGACTCGATTGATCGTTCATTACTGCTGGCCGGGGCAATTCTCCATGACATCGGCAAGATTGATGAATTTTCCTATGCCGCTTATCCGGTTGATTATTCCGATGTGGGACGACTGATGGGCCACATGGTGCTGGGCGTGGAAATGATTGATAAAAAAATTAAAAAGGTGACTGGCTTCCCCCCGGAGACAGCTATGAGACTAAAGCATCTTATCCTCAGTCATCATGGCCGTTATGAATTCGGTTCTCCTGCCCTGCCTATGCTCCAGGAGGCATTTATCCTTAATTTTGTTGATGATATGGATGCCAAGATTAACTATATGGAACGACTGAGCAGCCAGGTTGAAGAAGGGTATCACTGGAGTGAGTACCAGCGCAACATGGAACGTTACCTGTTCCTGCGCGGCCATGGACAGGAGGAAAAACTTTCGGAATCAATCCGGGAAGAAAAACCGGAGGTAAAGAAACCGCCTACGTTGTGGGATATTCAACCCTGACCGCTGGTTAAAAATGAAAACTTTTCATGATATTATCGGCCAGGAAAAGGCCAGGGATATGCTTTTTCGCGGCCTGGAAGGAGGCAAGCTCAGCCACGCTTATCTCTTCCGGGGGCCGGGCGGGGTAGGGAAAAAGAGTGTTGCTCTGGCCTTTGCCGTTTATATAAATTGCCTGGCCCCGAAAAATGGGGATGCCTGTGGAAAGTGCGCTTCATGCCTGCAGTTTCATTCAGGCAATTACCCTGATTTTATTTCCATTGAACCAGCCGGCGCCCAGATAAAAATCGACCAGATTCGTGAATTAAAAAGGCAGTTAACCTTTTCTCCTTTTAACGCGGGGTATCGAATTGTGTTAATTCCTGATATTCATGTCAACCTGAGCCGGGCCGAGGTAGCTAATTCTTTATTGAAAACCCTGGAAGAGCCGGCGGAAAATACGGTTTTTATTTTGACGGGTGATGAGACAGGCGCTATCCTGCCTACCATTTTGTCCCGCTGCCAGATCGTACCGTTTCATGCCCTGCAAAACCAGGATGTGGCCGCCTTGTTCCTGGAGTATCTGCCGCCGCTTGAGGCTGAGGCCCTGGCCGCAATCTCAGAAGGCAGCATTGGCCGGGCTCGAATGTTTCAGGATATTGGTATCCTGTCCCTGCGCCGGGAGATAATCGAAAGTCTGCTGGCCCGGAAACCCGCGGACCCGTATTCGGTGGAAATGGTTTTCGGGCTGGTTGAAAAAGTGTTAACCATTAAAGATAATCTTGATGACCTGCTTGATTTACTCGTTGTCTGGGTTCGTGACTTACTTCTTTATCATCATGGGATTACCGACTTGATCAACAGCCGCGACCTGCTTACGTTGATGGCTGAGGCTGCCCTCCGCTGGCCTGTTGCCACTCTTTTTGAGCAGCTGAATATGCTTGACAAGGCAAGAAGGCAGCTTTCGCGCAACTGTAACCGGGCTTTAGTATTTGAAGTTCTTTTCTTTGCTCTGCTTTGATGGTATGATTGCCCGAAGCAGAAGATGATGTACAGTTGAATAGTTAAAGATTTTTGCCATACTTATTACTCCTGACCTGAAAAATGACAGCCGACAATACAGCCGATAACCGGGAAAGCCGCGAAGAACAACTCGAATCGCCAAGCCTGGAGAAAAAATATAAAATTCAATTCAGGCCGAAGAATCATGTGTTCATGGGGCGTTACCAGCTTTCTGATCTCCAGGTGGATGACCTTGTGGTTGTTCATACTGATCATGGACTGGAACCCTGCCGGATCAAGGGCTTTGCGGCCCAGGTTGAAGTCCCGGAACCTAAAGAGGAAAAAGCGGTCGGTATTGATCAGCCGGATAAAACCGGCGGCAAACATCATTCTGGAAAAAAAGAACGGCATAAAGAACGACATTATGAGCATCCTCGTTTTGGTTACCAGATCCTGCGTCGAGCTAATCGGGAAGAGCAGGGGAGATATGATCGGCTGATTGAGCGCGAATCCGAGGCCTTTGTCCTTTGCCGGGAGATGATTGTTAACCACAAGCTCAGGATGAAACTAATAAGGGTGGAACGTTTCTTTAACGGCAGTAAGATAATTTTTTATTTTACCGCTGAAAAACGGGTTGATTTCCGCCGTCTGGTCAAGGAGCTGGTTCAGGAATTTCGCACCAGGGTTGAGATGCGCCAGATTGGTGTTCGTCATGAAACAAAGATGCTCGGCGGCCTGGGCTGCTGTGGCCGGGATTTATGCTGTTCTTCCTTTGTTCGGGAATTTGCCCCGGTGTCAATAAAGATGGCCAAGGAGCAGGATCTGCCCTTAAATCCAGCCAAAATTTCCGGTATCTGTAATCGTCTGCTCTGCTGTCTTACCTATGAATTTCCCCTGTATCGGGAAATGAAGAGAGTCATGCCCCAGCCGGGCCGTCTTATCACCATTGACGACAGGAACTGCAAGGTTATTCATCGAAATATTGTTAAGGGAACCGTAACTGTTGTTGACCCGGTTGATCCTGGTCAGAGCAGGATTCTGGAACAGGCTGAGTGGAGCAGGGCAGCCAGGCCGGCGAAAAAAACAGGGCCGAGCCATAAAAAGAAATCATCTCACAAAAAATCATCTCACAGGAAATCATCTTACAAAAAGGGTAAGGCCGGAACCCGTCATTCAAAAGCAAGAAAAAAATGATTTATATAACAACTCCAATTTTTTATGTAAATGCCCAGCCTCATCTGGGGCATGCCTATTCCACTGTTATTGCTGATACATATTGTCGTTTTATGCGGCTTTGCGGCGAGGATGTCCGCTTCCAGACCGGCACTGATGAACATGGTGATAAAATTGCTCAGGCTGCGGAAGAGGCCGGGGTTAAGCCCCAGGAATATGTTGATCGGATCAGTTCCATGTTTCGTAATGCCTGGCCTCTGCTGGGGATTGAGCCGGATAATTTTATCCGTACCACTGACCCTGATCATGTCGGAACAGTCCAGCTTGTTCTGCAGCAGGTTTACGATCAGGGTGATATTTATTTCAGCAGGTATACCGGGCTTTACTGCAAAGGATGTGAACGTTTTTTAACTGAAAAAGAGTTACGGGACGGCAAATGCCCGGATCATCTCACCGAGCCTGAACAGATTTCCGAGGAAAATTATTTTTTTCGCATGGGCAGGTATCAGCAATGGCTTATTGACCATATCAAGAACAACCCTGATTTTATAACTCCTGAACGTTACAAAAACGAAGTGCTGTCTTTTCTGGGTGAACCGCTCGAAGATCTTTGCATCTCCCGGCCTACCTCCCGCCTTACCTGGGGAATCCCCCTGCCTTTTGATGATCGTTTTGTTACCTATGTCTGGTTCGATGCTTTAATTAACTATCTCACCGGGCTGGGATATCCAGACGGGGCTGATTTTTCCCGCTATTGGCCCGGAGCCGAGCATATTATTGCCAAGGACATTCTTAAACCGCATGCCATTTTCTGGCCCACCATGTTGAAGGCCATGAATCTTCCAGCCTACCGGAAACTGCATGTGCATGGTTACTGGAATGTCGATGATACCAAGATGTCCAAGAGCATCGGTAATGTGGTGCGACCGGCGGAAATGGTTGAACAATACGGCAAAGATACCGTCCGTTATTTTCTTTTGAGGGAAATGAGTTTCGGCCTTGACTCCTCTTACAGTTCTCAGGCCGTAGTGGCCCGGCAGAATTCCGACCTGGCTAATGACCTGGGAAATCTCTTCAGTCGTTCCCTGAGTATGGTCAAAAAGTTCAGCCAGGGGAAAATTCCCGCTGCTGCCGAGGCGGGAGAACTTGATAAAGAACTGGCTGCCGCCGCCATTTCCATGGTGACGGAATACAAAAATGAAATGGCTGATTTTGCCTTCCACAAAGCACTGCAGACAGTCTGGGGGGTTATCAG
This sequence comes from Desulfobulbaceae bacterium, assembly GCA_024763495.1. Classification (GTDB taxonomy): domain Bacteria; phylum Desulfobacterota; class Desulfobulbia; order Desulfobulbales; family SURF-16; genus JANTFJ01. The sequence goes on from JANTFJ010000003.1 coordinate 7,624, forward strand.
CCGGGCCAATAAATATATTGTGGCTACCGCGCCATGGGAACTTGCCAGGGATGAGTCGCAAAAGGGCAGGCTGCAAACCGTACTTTATACCCTGCTGGAAACCCTGCGCCTGATCGGCCTGACCCTGACCCCGGTCATGCCTGATACCGCGGCTGAGATTCGTCAAGCCCTGGGGGTTAAGGAAAAACCGGATATCAGCAGCCAGGCGAAATGGGGGCTGTTAACCTCAGGCCATGAAATAACCATGATTCCCGCTCTTTTTCCCCGGCTTGACAGCGGCAGAAAAAAGAAAAATAAAGGCCGGGCCCCCGGCAGAAAAAAGGCCGTAACTAAAGAGGCTCCGGCCCGGCAGAAACAGAAGGATGAGGGGCTGATTGATTTTGCTGATTTTACTAAACTGGATCTCCGGGTTGGGGAAATTGTCGCGGCTGAAAAAATCAAAAAGTCGGATCGCCTGTTGAAGTTGACGGTCAAGGCCCCGGATGAACGGACAGTGGTGGCGGGAATTGCTGAATATTATCAACCGGAAGATGTTATTGGCCGCCAGGTTATTATTGTCGCCAATTTAAAGCCGGTCAAGCTCATGGGGGTAGAGTCCCAGGGCATGGTAATGGCCGCCAGGGATGACGGAAAACTGGTGCTGTCAACTGTGTCGGCAGCTGTTGCTCCCGGCAGCAGGGTTTCCTGATAATGGCCGTTAAGCATCATGAGCCTCAAACCGTCCAGGTTTTTGATGATCTGCTGCAGAGAGCAGAGCAATATTCCACCCTGCAGACTGTCAGGGTCAGGGATGCCGAAGGCGGACTGGTTGGGGCACTGGCCTTTGCCGGTTACCTTTCCGCCCGCCAGGTAAAGGGAGTGCTGCGGGAAATCAGCGCTTCTCCAGGGAGAGGCCTTGTTTCTGCGGTCGCCCTTCCTGGAAAGGATAAATCCTGTTTTCACTCCCGGTCATGCCAGGTAACGGTTGAGGAGAGGATGCAGCTTTTTGGGAGAAATGGTTAGGTATATCGCAGTGTTGAAGCGCCTGCAGGGTGGTGTTCATGGAGCGCTTGCCAAAATTGTTTATTGACAGGCTGTAAGGCACTTCTATAAATTAACCAGGAAACTGTATGGATAATAAATTAACAAAAATTATCTGCGTCAGCAGCGGCAAGGGCGGGGTAGGAAAAACCTCGTTTACGGTCAATGCGGCCTGTGCCCTGGCTCGGCAGGGAAAAAAGGTTCTGTTGATTGATGGTGATCTGGGCCTGGCCAATGTTGACGTGGTTCTGGGATTGAATGTCCGCCATACCATGCGGGAGGCCATTGACCAGGAGCAGCCCCTGTCCCGAATTATGGTTGAGATTGAACCGGGGTTCAAAGTGCTGCCGGCCAGTTCCGGGGTGCCGGAGATGGCAGGAATTTCTTATGAGGAACAGGCATTGCTACTCGATGCCCTGGAAAAAATTATTGATGATTTTGATATTGTTCTGCTGGACACGGCTGCCGGAATCGGTGATTCGGTTCTCTGGTTCAATAACTGGGCCGACAAAAATATTATTATCCTTTCCCCTGATCCTACTTCAATGACCGATGCCTATGCCCTGATAAAGGTCTTGTTCAGCCGCCATGGCCGAAACTCCTTTAATCTGATAATAAATAATGTCAAAAGCAAAAAAGAGGGAAGGGGAGTTTTTAATAATATGAAAAATGTCCTGGAAAATTTTTTGAAAATTTCGCCAGTCTTTCTAGGTTCAATTCCCCGGGACAGTGAGGTTGCCAGGGCTATCAGAAACCAGCGACCGTTTCTGGCATCCTCGCCGGATTCACGGGCGGGCAGGGCTGTCAGGGAAATAAGTTCCCTGCTGATAACTGACGACTCATAGCTAAGGGTTCTATGAACACCAACCCCGCACAAGCTTCAAGCCTGCGATATACCGATAGTATTATCGCAGGACGTGAAGCACGCGCGTGGCGGTGTCCCTGAATCCCTTACTTAAGGTATTCCGTGTCAGTTGTTTAATGTTCATTGTTAACTATACAACTTAACTTTTAGATATAGCGTAGATTATGGCTGCGGATTTGTGAAAGACATTCGTAACTGTTAAGGTCTTCCCGGCAGCATAACCGCTGATTAAAATTCAACAGCAAGCTGCATTGTGACTACGTCAGCCTCGTCATCGGAACCGCCATCATTAATATCATAATCCTCAGCATGAAAATATTCAAAGGCAAGGGAGGTATGCTCAAAGAGTTCCGTGGTAATGGAACCTATATAGAGATCTTCCGGTAACTCCAGCTCAGCAGCCTCATCCGTTCCCTGATAACCCAGGGCAAATGTTGTTTCCCGTTCAAACAGTTCCGTGGTAAAACCCAGCTCAATATTCCATGATTCAGGCTCGGCTCCGTCATTTTTGAAGTCGATTTCTCCATCTTCAAAGTCATCCAGGGCAGCGAGATATTCAGCTATCATGGTAAAAGGGCCGATTCCTATATGAGCGTGGGCGGAAAAGCCGTCAACATCATTTTCAATTTGTTCCGGGTCGGCAACCTGGCGTCCTGCAAGATGTTCACTTATTCCATCAGAGTTGGCAATGTTACTGATATAATGAATACTGAGATCAAAATTCATTTCGTTGCCGGCGTAAACATAACCTAACGCCGCGCCATAGGTGTTTATTTCTCCATCTCCTTCTTCTCCAATATCACCGTTAAGTGCATAAACGGAACCACGGAAAGAGCTTGATTCAAAACCGATCAGCACTGTGCTGTCGTTAGTCTCACCCATTTCCAGGGTCAGGGGGTCGGAAATCATAAAAGTTTCAAAACAGCCAAAGGGTACATACATTCTGCCGGCAGTAAGATAGAGAGGAAATTTGTCCATGTTGCCCAGGGTAATGGTTCCTTCATCGATAATTATATGATCATTTTCTTCACCTTCTTCATAAAGCAGGAGAATGTGAGCGCTGGACCATTCCGATATCCGGGCGTCAAGACCGATTTCCACGGTGGCCAGGGTTACGTCGCTGCCGTCATCATCGTCTCTGTGGTAAAAATATCTGCCGTCATTATCATTCCAGGATGATGCCTCAACCTCAACCAGGGCGCTTAATTCAACATGATCGTTAATGGCTTGAAGAGATTTTTCCCCTCCTTCTTTACCTTCAGCTTTTCTGCCCTGCTGGCGGGCTACCTGTTCTTCCAGTCTCTTGATTCGTTCTGTGAGAACCCTGCTGGACTGGACAGGAGCAAAACCTTCAGTTTTTTCTCTGGAAATAACGTCCTGTTCCCGACCGTGACCAGCTATTTGCTGTTCCAGGTTCATAACCCGTTCCGTCAGTTGTTTGTTTTGCTCAATAAGCCGGTGAATCTGGGCCTCAAGATTTGCGTCACCGGCAGCGGCAAGCCCGGCCGTGCCGGTCAACATGGCCAGGGCGGCCAGACCGATAATTGTTTTTTTCATTTTTCTTTCTCCTTTTAAAAAATAAGACAACTGTTCAGCTGTACTTCATCCGTATCCGATCAGGCTTTTTTACATAGCATCAGGAGGTTGTCCGAAAATGTCCTTTCCGCGGAGTATCGCCCCTCGTTTACCTGCCCGACTCTGTGTTGTTTTGAAAAATAATGCTCGCGATATTAACTAGATGGCTGTGCTTATTTTTCAAAATGCCTCGGGCGGAGTTTATGCCCTGTCTTTAAGGGGGCTTATCTGATTTGAGAAAAAATGCCTGTTCTCGGACAACTTCCCAGTATGCTGCGCCAGCCTGATCGAACATATAAAAAGCTCATCTGAAGAGTTGTGTGGTAGAAAATTAATCCTGGTTGCCTAAAAAAGTTTAATAAGACAAAATTAATAGATGTATTTATTACATTTAGGATTACCTTATGTCAAGAAAATTATTTTCTATTTAAAGGTAACTGCTTACAATCCCTGAACCAATTACAGCTTTGCGGTTGTTGCTGCCTGGGTGTTTTGTTAAGCGCTGTCACAGAGATCATATAAAGGCGAATAGTTGTCCGAAAAAATAATTCGCTGTCAACAAAAATATCAAAGTTGACAGCCAAAGTTTTTTTGATTAAGTTTTGTCAAATTGTAACTATTTCAGATGTGCTTTAGATTCGGAGTCTGCGCTTACCTGTTCATTTAGGATTGCGAAGCTTACTTGTGCTACTCGAGCAGGCCTAAACGGGCAAAGAAGTAAGCATCCTTAAAAACAGGGCATAAACTCCGACTCCGTGAAGTGCAGTTGAATATTTACGTTAATTTTTCAGATGCGTTTAAGGATATCTTGAGCTTGTAACATTTTATCACAAGCCAATTTGTATCTATCCTTAAGAATTGTAAAAATTCATCAGTGTTTTAGATTTATTCAGGTCTGCTAAGCGTACTTGTGCTGTTCGAGCAGGCCTTAATGGGCAAAGATATGGTACTGATGAGCTTTTACTTGAGCTTAAAAGGGAACCCGGTGTAAATCCGGGACGGGCCCGCCGCTGTTACCAGGGACGAAAACCGCTTAAATGTCACTGTCGCAAGATGGGAAGGCGCGGTAAGTAGGATGAACTGGAAGTCAGAAGACCTGTCTGAAAAAAATTATTTTATTTCCCCGGCAGGGAGATAATGGCGTAATTCGTGGAAAATCAGGGAATCCCCGGATCATTTTGGTTCGGGGATTTTTTTTTGTCCTCTCCGAGCCGTAATTTATACCGGAAAAGGAGAAGCATTATGCGTGATCAAGTCAAATCAATTTTTTGGCTGACCCTGCTGGTAATTTTTCTGACCACAGGAAATGCCCTGGCCATGGAAGGACATGCTGTGGCAGCGAACAAGAGTAATACTGCCATTGTGATTGCCAGTTTCGGCACCACGGTACCCGGCGCCGTGAAATCAATTGTCAACATCATTGACAGAACCAGGGAGGCCTTCCCCGTTACCGAGGTACGGGTAACCTTTACCTCAAATATTGTTCGCTCGGTCTGGAAAAATCGGCAGAAGGATGCTGATCGCTGGCTCAAGGAGGGCATTCCCGTTGAAATTCTTTATGTGAAAAATATTATCTCCACTATCGGCGATCTGCGTGAGGAAGGATATCGCAATATTATCGTCCAGCCCACTCACATGTTTTTCATGGAGCAGTCTCATGACCTTGACAGTTATATCCGGGCCCTGGCATCAATTCATACCATGAAGAAAAAGTGGAGGCCTTTTGACCGGCTGGTGATGGGACGACCTGCTCTGGGTATGCCCGGCGACCGGTACGACTACCATGAAGATATTGCCGAAGCCGTAAAGACCCTGGCCGCTGACGCGGAACTGGCCGCAAGGGAACATGCTGTCCTGGTTTACATGGGGCACGGTAATGAGCACTGGTCAACTGGAATTTACACGGAAACCCAGAAAAAAATGCGCAAACAGTATCCGCAGATCAAAACCTGCATTGGTACTGTGGAAGGATCTCCCGGCCTGGAAGATCTGCTGGTCAGCCTTTCCCACGCCAAAACCAAAAATATTGTCTTAAAACCATTCATGATTGTTGCCGGTGATCATGCCGCAAATGATATGGCCGGCCCTGATGATGATTCCTGGAAGTCTGTTTTGACCAGGGAGGGATACAAGGTCAAGCCGGTATTAAAAGGTCTGGGTGAAAATGACGCCTTTGCGCGGATTTTTGTTGATCATATCAGGGATGCGGCCGAGGAAAACGGTATAGATCTGCATTAATTTGTTTTTCTGGATAAATTGCCTCCTAGAGTTGATTGTAACTATTCAGCAAGGGCAATAATTTACCCTTAACTCTGCACTGTAACTGTTCAGATCTGCTTCCCGCTGCTGCCGGGGTAGTTTCACGGTGAACTATAAACAGAACTATCGTCTTGGAGTAACTGCTCACAGGGTACCGAACGGAGTCTGCGCTTACCTCTTTCCGCCATCAGCCCGGTTTACGTATGACTATGGCGGGACCGGACTGATGACAAAAATCTCCGGCACTCTGTTAACAGTTACAATTACGGGTGGTAGTGAACTTAAGGTGCTTACCCCGTGAGTAGTTAACTCTTGGAAACTGATATAATTATCCTGCTCTGGCACCGGCTGTTCTGGCCGATTTTAAGAATTATTTTTTTCGTGTCCCTGGGCCTTGTGGCTGCAAACTTTATTGAGGCCCTGAACTGGACCAGGCGTCTTGCCCTGCTGGCCCGGCCTTTAATTCGGCTGGGCCGCTTGTCTGCTATTACCGGGGCAGGTTTTTCCATGGCCTTTTTTTCCGGTGTTTCGGCCAACACCATGCTGGCCGAGGCCTTTGATCAGGGAAATATCAGCAAAAAGGAATTGGTGCTGGCTAATCTTTTTAATTCGTTGCCCCGTTTTTTTCTTCATTTGCCTACGGTGTTTTTTTTGACCGCACCCTTTATTCAAGGCGCGGCTTTTATTTATGTGGGATTGACCTTCAGCGCCGCCCTGCTGCAGACCCTGCTGGTTGTCCTGGCCGGACATTTTCTACTTACAGGAAGTGAGGAATATCAGGTTTCGGCAAAGGGAAGGACTGTGACATGGCGGGAGGCCCTGCTGAGGAGTCTCAAACGTTTGCGGAAAAGAATTCCCCGGATTATTAAATTCCTGGTGCCGGTCTATATTATTTTTTTTGCTTTGGATCGTGTGGGGATTTTTCAGCGTCTTGAGGGAATTATGGCTGATACCAGGCTCCTGAGCTGGCTTCATCCCCAGAGCCTGTCCATTGTTATTCTCCATGTGACGGCCGAGTTTTCTGCAGGCCTGGCTGCCGCCAGTGTCCTGTTGGCTGATAACAGCCTGGGCTACCGAGACGTTGTTCTTGCCCTGCTGGCCGGTAATATCCTGGCAGCCCCGGTGCGGGCCGTGCGTCACCAGTTTCCCTACTATGTGGGTATTTTCAACCCTGGACTGGCTGCTGAACTGGTAGGCATAAGCCAGGTAACCAGGGCGCTCAGTATCATTGCGGTGGGCTGGTGTTATTATCTGGTGACTTGATTGAATTCAGAATTCAGGATACAGAAGCCAGAGGACAGGAAATGACAGTCAGCAGAAATTGTTTACCAGGTCATTAATTTATGGAAACCACAGTCCTTATATATGCTTACCTGTGTCTTTGATTCGTTCAGTCGGGCCAACGAAGCATACTGGTGTATTCATGCAGACTCAAATGAACAAAGATGAGGCACAGGTAAACGCTTACCGGCTTTAGTTTTGCGAAGATTTGCTCCCTGGTGAGCCCTTAGGTCGGTCGGCAAGTGATAAATTTATATAAAAATGTCTGGTTATTCATCATATAAATTCAGGCTGCTGTCGATAGTTTTGCTGTTGGCCGTGATCTGCGCCATTATCCTGGCTGCGGGCCTGGGCTACATGGAAATATCAGTAAGTGATATTTTCCGGGTGGTATGGGCCAAAATATCCGGCAACATGAACAGCCTGACTGACATTGACCCGGCTGTACCCTTTGTACTCCTTGATGTCCGCCTGCCCCGCATTCTGACTGCGGCCCTGGTGGGCGGCGGCCTGGCCTTAAGCGGCGTGGTTTACCAGGGTATTCTCCTTAATCCCCTGGCTGATCCCTACACATTGGGCATATCTTCGGGCGCGGCTTTTGGCGCCTCCCTGGCCCTGTTGGCTAATATCAGCCTGGTCGGCTGTTTTTCCGTACCTTTTGCCGCTTTTGCCGGGGCCGTGGCCACGCTTTTTGTTGTTTTGCGCCTCTCCAGTTTTAATGGCCGGATGTCAGCCAATACCTTGATTCTTTCCGGGGTCATTGTCGGGGCGATTCTTTCCGCCGGCATAAGTTTTATGAAATATCTGGCAGACGAACAGGTGGCGGTAATTATTTTCTGGCTAATGGGCAGCTTTGCCTCCCGTTCCTGGAGCGATGTGCTGCTGGTGAGCCTGGCCCTGGTTCCGGGACTCTTTATGACTTTTTTTTATGCTGGGGATTTGAATATCCTCAGCCTGGGCGGGCGCTCAGCCGAGTCACTGGGAGTGGAGACCGGTCGTGTCCGGTTGATTCTGCTTCTCACTGCTTCCCTGGTTACGGCTGTCTGTGTGGCGGTTTCCGGCATCATCGGTTTTATCGGCTTGGTTGTTCCCCATCTCATGCGTTTTCTGGTGGGACCGGATAACCGCAGATTACTGGCTGTATCCGTACCTGCCGGGGCCTGTCTCCTGCTGTTGACCGATACCATAACCAGGGCGGTGCTGCCGGTTGAAATACCTATAGGCGTTCTCACCGCCCTTATCGGCGGCCCGTTTTTCTGTCTGATTTTCCGGCGGCGGCAGCAGGGGGTGCAGTATGACTGACGGCTATCGGTTGCAGAATGTCTCCTATGCCTATGAAGAACAGAGTCCGGTCTTGCGGGATTTAAACCTGGTTATCCAACCAGGGGAATTTTACGGCATTGTCGGGCCCAATGGCTGCGGCAAGACAACCTTTCTTGATCTGCTGGTGGGCGGCAGGGAGCCGGACCGAGGCGAAATATATCTTGATGACCGGCTGCTGAATAGTTATCCGCGTCGGGAGCTGGCCCGCCGCGTTGCCTTGGTACCGCAGGATTTTGCCATTGGTTTTGCCTTTCCCGTGGCCGAGGTGGTGCTCATGGGCCGTCATCCGTATATTAACCGGTTCGGCCTGCCTGCGGCCCATGACCGGGAACTGGCCCGCCAGGCCATGGAGTTTATCGGTATCAGTGATTTTGCCGGGCGTAAGGTCAATGAATTATCCGGCGGTGAAAAACAACGGGTAGTCGTGGCCCGGGCCCTGGCTCAGGATACCCGGATATTACTTTTTGACGAGGCCACCTCAAATCTTGACGTGCGCTTCACCCTGCAGATATTTAACCTGGCCCGTCAACTGGTGCGGGAAAAGGGCAGGACGGTTATTGCCGTAATCCATAATCTCAATCTGGCTGCAGCCTATTGCCGGGAGCTGATTTTTATGAAGCAGGGTAAAATCGTCTGCAACGGCCCGATTGATCAGGTATTGAAGTCTGAAATTATTGAAGATGTGTTCGGGGTTGAGGCCAATATCGCCATTGATCCCTTCAGCCGAACCAGGCAGGTTTCTTATCGTTACTGGAGTGATTGATGACTTTCGGGCGCATGATAAGTTGTTATGTCACAGCAGTGGCGTCTGCCCTGCTGCTCTCAGGCTGGAGCGGGTCGGTTCAGTCCGCTGATTTTATTGATAACAATGGCCGCCGAATTATTGTGGAAAGACCTTTTCAGCGTATTATCTCTCTTTATTCGGCTCATACGGAAAACCTGGCAGAGCTGGGGGCAGGTTCCCAGCTCATCGGGATTTCCGTCTCAGACGATTATCCAGCGGAAATTTTGACCAGACCCCGGTTTTCCTATCGCCAGGATCCAGAAAAATTTATCGCGGCTCGGCCTGATCTTGTCCTGGTCAGGCCGATGATTGAGCGGGCCTATCCCCAGTTGCTCGATAAATTGCGCCAGGTCGGTATTACTGTTGTTTCCCTGCAACCTACTTCAATCGAGGAAATCCGGGACTACTGGGAGGCCCTGGGCGTTTTGACCGGCAGGGAAAAGGCGGCGGCCAGGATGATTGCCTCCTTTAAGTCTGAGCTTAACGACATGGAGCGCCAGGTGGCAAGCATTCCTCTGGAGAAGCGGCCCAAGGTCTATTTTGAGGCAATTCATAAAAAAATGAAGACCTTTGCGCCGCAGAGCATTGCCATCTTTGTCCTGGAACAGGCCGGTGGAGTCAATATTGCCGCTGACGCAGTACAGATCAGGAAGACCAATATTGCCGCCTATGGCAAGGAGCGTATTTTGTCCCGATCCGGAGAAATTGATTTTTTTCTGGCCCAGCAGGGCCGGATGAATCCGGTAACCAGGGTGATAATCAGCTGTGAGCCCGGCTTTCAGGCCATTAAGGCGGTGCGGGAAGGCCGGATTTATCTGGTTCCTGAACAGCTTGTTTCCCGGCCAACCATGCGGATTATTGAGGGAGTTATAAAAATCAATTCTATTTTATATGAAACGATAGCGCTCAACAAAGTACACCCGGGCAGCGACAACCCTATAACTGTAAGTGATTCAGGGACGCCGCCATGTGCGTGTTCCACGCCTTGCGATAATACATCGGTATATCGCAGGGTTGAAGCGCGTGCGGGATGGTGTTTATGGAGTGCTTACTATGAAACAGATAACCATGATCGGCAATAAGGCAGTAATAATTGCCGGAACCCGGAGCGGTTCAGGCAAAACCTCCATTACTTTGGGGGTGATGGCGCTTTAAAGGATATGGGCTGTAAGGTTCAGCCCTTTAAATGCGGCCCGGATTTTATCGACCCCAGCCGGCACCGGCCTGTTACCGGTCTCGTTTCCCGGAATCTTGATTTTCAGATGCCGTCCCGTCACCTCGGCCTGCTCATGGGTGATGAACTGCCGCTAAGTCCTGCGGCGTTAGCTGAACTGACGCGGACTGTGGGCCTAAATATTGATTTGCCGAGGCTGCTTGAGCTGGCCGACAGCCGGGGGGGCAAGCTGGAGAAAAAAATCGCGGCGGCTTCATGTATCTGACCCGGGGAATTGTTGACCAGGATGATAAGCTTCATTCCATGTGCGGAATTTTTCCGGTTAAGGCACGGATGGAAAAAAAGCTGGCTAGCCTTGGTTACCGCCAGGTACGGCTGCGGCGGCCAGGTTTTTTCGGGCCAAAGGATACGGTTTTGCGCGGCCATGAATTTCATTATTCAACCGTGGACGAGATGGGCGGTGATATTGAACGGCTCTATATGCTGGAAAAAGGCGGTGCGGAAGGGTATTGCCATAAAAATACTCTGGGCAGTTATATTAATCTTCATTTTGGTTTTAATCCCGCTACCGTAACCGCCCTGGTTGATTTTGTTAAGGGTAAAAAATGATGGAAATTAAAAAAATAAGGCCGGCGGAGATTGAAGCGGAAAGCTTCCGCATAATTGCTGGAGAAATAGGTGATCATAATTTCAGTGAGTCGGTTTTCAAGGTGGTGCGGCGAGTCATTCATGCCAGTGCTGATTTTGACTTTGCTGATAATCTTTGTTTCCATCCCCGGGCCATTGACCGAGCCCTGGAGGTTATCAGAGCAGGAAAGGGTATTTTAACCGATGTCAACATGACGGCTATCGGCATCAGCAAGGGAATTTTAGCACGATATGGCGGTATGGTGCGCTGTCTGGTGGCGGATAAAGAGGTGGCTCGACAGGCAAAGGAGACAGGTAAGACCCGTTCCGAGGTGGCCATTCGCCAGGGTTTACAGGCGGATATCGGTATTGTCGCTATCGGTAATGCGCCCACTGCCCTGCTTGAAACTATGGACTGCCTGAGTGATATGGCGGCCGTAGATCTGCCCCTGGTCATCGGCGTGCCTGTTGGTTTTGTCAACGCTGCTGAATCCAAGGAAATACTGGCAGGCAGAGAGTACCCCTTTATAACCAGCCTGGGTCGGAAGGGCGGCAGCCCGGTGGCTGCGGCCATTGTTAATGCCCTGTTGCGGCTGGCAACGGAATAACATTAAGAATATACATGGCAAAACGACTTCGCAGCGGCTATACCACCGGAGCCTGTGCCGCAGCCGCGGCCAAGGCCGCAACCATGCTTCTTGTCAAGGGTATAGTCCTGGAGCGGGTGGACATTCCCTTCCCGGACGGCAGCAGGCACGGGTTTGATGTCCAGGAATGTGCGAAAAAAAAGGAAGAGGCGCGAGCTGGGGTTATCAAGGATGCCGGTGACGATCCTGATGTGACCAACGGTGCCATGATAGAGGCATTTGTCCGCTATCATGAAGATAATATTTCCCTGCCGGAACATTATATCAATCTGGATGATATTATCCTCTATGACGGTGAGGGTGTGGGCCGGGCCGGCAAACCAGGCCTGGCTGTCAAAGTGGGAGAACCGGCCATTAACCCGGTTCCCAGAAAAATGATTGCTGAAGCTGTGCGGGAGATCGGGGTGAACAGGCGACAGCGGCTGCTGGTGAAAATTTCCGTGCCCAGGGGGCGGGAACTGGCCCGGAAAACTATGAATAAACGATTGGGCATTATCGGCGGCCTGTCTATTTTGGGAACTACCGGCATTGTCAGGCCGATTTCCGCCGAGGCCTGGACCGCGACCATTACCGCTGCCATGAAGGTGGCCAGGGCCTCCGGCCTTGACGAGGTAGTGCTGGCCACGGGCCGCACTTCGGAACGAGGCGCTCAGTCGCGCTTGAACCTGGCTGAAGAGGCCTTTGTCATGATGGGAGATTATCTGGAATTTTCCCTGCTGGAGGCTGCGGCATTGGGCTTTTACCGCATTCATCTGGCCGGGATGTGGGCTAAGATCGTCAAAGCGGCGCTTAAGGTGCCCCAGACCCATGTCCGCAACGGGGCGCTGGAAATGCGGGAGGCGGCAGACCTGCTGGCCGGGCTGGGGGCGAAAGACAGGCTGCTGGCCAAAATCAGGGCCGCCAATACGGCCAGGGAAATGCTTATCTATCTGCAAGATTATAACAGTCGGGAAATTGTCCTGGCTGTCTGTGAAATGGCCCGCGACTATGGTCGGGAGGTTTCCGGCCTGGATGTTCAGGTCTATCTGGTCAATCATCAGAGTAAGGTACTGGCCCATGTTTAAATTGTTTGTTCTGGGGGTGGGTGTTGACGGGCTTACCGGCAGACAGAAGAAAAAACTTGCCACCTGCGGACTTGTTGTCTGCGCTAAAAGATTTCTGCCCTTACTTTATGATTTTAGCGGCGAGATTGTTTCGGTTACTCCGCTGACCGCGGCTCTTAAGGCCATACGTCAGGGGTTGAGCCTGGACAATGTTGGTATCCTGGCTGGTGGTGATCCGCTTTTTTTTGGAATTGGTCGGAGATTATCGGCAGAATTCGAGCCGGAGAGGCTGGAGTTTTACCCTGCCGTTTCCCTTATCCAGGCGGCCTGCGCCCGTTTCAAAATTCCCTGGGATGACGCGGCCCTGCTCAGCCTGCACGGCAGAAGTCATGCCCATGTACCCGGCCTACTCCTGGCTCGAACCAAGTCGCTTGTCCTGACGGACGGCAATTATTCCCCGGCCCGGCTGGCTGGAGAACTGCTGGCCTATCTGGATCTTATCGAAGAAAAAGAACTGGCAACAGCCTGTCGGGTAATAGTTGCCGAAAATATCGGTCTTGAGAACGAAAATATTTTTGTCGGCAGCCTGGCGGAAACAGTTGAGCGTGATTTTGCTCACCTAAATGTTTTCTGCCTCCAGGCCCCGGTGCCTGAAAAGCGGGAACGACTGGGCCTGACCGTCGCTGAACTGGCCCACAGTCGGGGACTGATAAGTAAGGATGAGGTTCGGGCCGTGACCCTGCACTCTCTGCGCCTGCCCCTGACCGGCGTGTTTTGGGACGTGGGCGCGGGCAGCGGCTCGATTTCTATTGAGGCGGCCCGGCTTAATCCCGATCTGGTGATTTATGCGGTAGAACAAAAGAAAGAGGAACTGGCCAATATCAGGGCTAATATCAGGCAATTTGGTTGTTATAATGTTATTCCGCAGGACGGCAAGGCTCCTGGAGCCTTGGCCGCCTTACCGGAGCCTCAGCGGGTTTTTATTGGCGGAAGTGGCGGCAAATTGCCGGAAATTATCAAAACTGCGGCCCAGCGGCTTGCTCCGGGTGGGCGGCTGGTGGCCAACGGTGTTATCCGGCAAACTATTCAAGCGGCTCCCTGTCTTATGGTGGAGAACGGTCTTAAGGTGACAATGAGTAAAATTCAGGTTGAACGGGGCGGCCCGGATTTGGCAAATATAGTGTTAAACCCGATAACAATAATTTTGGGGAAAAAATGAAAGGAACTTTTTATGTGGTGGGCGTGGGGCCCGGCGACCCTGAGCTTTTGACCTTGAAGGCGGCCCGGATTTTGGCAAAAAGTCCGGTCTGGCTGGTGCCTGCGGCAAAAAAAAACGGCAGGAGTACGGCCCTGGAAATTGCCGGAGGCGCGGTTGATTCGACCGGCAAGAAGATTATTACCCATCATTTTCCCATGCAAAAGGTTTATGGCGGTCAGCCGCCTGAGCCGTTGGTTGTCGCGGCCTGGGAGCAGGCTGCGGCTTTAATCAACGAACATTTACGGGCCGGTCGTGATGTTGCCCTGCCCACCCTGGGTGACCCGGCCCTTTACAGTACGGGGTTTTATGTCTGTGAGACCATGCTGGCTTATAACCCGAAGGCCGGAATAAATATTATTTCCGGGGTCTCCGCTGTCGGCGCTGCCTCGGCTGCGGCAGGTATCCCGCTTTGCCTGGGTGATGAGCGTTTAATGGTGATTCCGGCTGTCTTTGCCGACAATTATCTCCGTCAGGCCCTGAGAGATTTTGACACCGTGGTCTTTATGAAGGTGCATAAGGCCCTGCCCCGGCTGGTGCCGCTGCTCGAAGAACTTGGACTGCTGGACATGGCGGTGCTGGTGGAACGGGCCGATATGGCAGACCAGCGGATATGGCGGGATGTCAGGGCGGCCAGGGACGAGAAACTTCATTATTTTTCCACCATGATTGTGAGGAAGAAATGAGTCAAAGAGAAAATCGGATAAATTTTGTCGGAGCTGGACCCGGTGATCCGGAACTGATTACGGTTAAGGGCAGACAGTTACTGGCCGAGGCCGAGGTAGTAATTTATACCGGCAGTCTGGTTCCGGTTGAACTTGTTCGGGGACTGGCTGCGGAAATTCACAATTCAGCCGGGTTAAATCTTGACCAGGTGCTTGATCTCATGATATCGGCCTGGCGGGAGGGGAAAAAGGTGGTGCGTCTCCATACCGGCGATCCGGCCATTTACGGGGCCATAAATGAACAATTGACCAGGCTGGCCGCGGAGCAGATTCCCTGTGTGGTTATTCCGGGAGTTAGTTCAGCTCTAGCCACGGCCGCTGCCCTGCAAACCGAGTTGACCCTGCCCGAGGTTTCCCAGAGCGTGATTATTACCCGCCGGGCCGGAAGAACCCCTGTGCCGGAAAAAGAAAATCTGGTGAGCCTGGCCCGTCATCAGGCCACCATGCTGATACTTCTCAGCGTTGGCATGATCAGCGAAGTGGTGGACGATCTGCTGGCTGGCGGTTATCCGGAGGACACCCCGGTGGCAGTGGTGGAAAAGGTAAGCTGGCCGGAAGAAAGACAGCTGCGGGCTACCCTGGCGGATATAACTGCTAAAGTCCGGAAAGCGGGCATCAGCCGGACAGCTGTTATCTGTGTGGGCCGGGTACTGGCGCTGGCCCCGCCGGCCGTGCTTTCCAAGCTTTACGACAGACATTTCAGTCATGGTTTCCGCCAAGGTACAGTCGAGGAATGAAAACAGCAATTTATGCCCTGACCAGGGGCGGCAGGAAACTGGCCGAAAAAATAGCCGGTGGGCTGCCTGCAGCGGAAATTATGCCGGTGAACGGAATCAGTTCGACCCTGGCGGCCGACTGGCACAGATTTGACGGCTTTATCTGTATCATGGCCTGCGGAATTGTCGTGCGGGCCATTGCCCCTTTACTGGCGGATAAATATGTTGATCCTGCCGTAGTTGTCCTTGATGAAAAGGGGAAAAATGTTATCAGCCTGCTGGCCGGGCATCTGGGCGGAGCCAATGAACTGGCTGAACAGCTGGCTACGGTAACCGGGGGCAGGGCGGTTATTACCACGGCATCCGATACCCTCGGCCTTGTTCCCCTGGATATCTGGGCCAGGGAACAGCACCTTGCGGTCAGCCGTCGGAACCTGCGTCAGGCCGCCGCCCTTTTTGTCAGTCAGGGAAAACTTGCGGTTTTTTCCGATATAAAAATTTCTTTTCTGCCGCCGGGGTTAAGCCGGGTGACTACGGTCGGGGAGGCGGACATAATTATCAGTAATAAAAATAAATTTACAGATAAGCCTGTTTTTTATCCCCAAAATCTGGTTATAGGGGTGGGCTGTAATCGGGGAACCCCGAAGAGCGAGTTTTGCTCGGCCCTGGCCGAACTTCTGGCTGCCGGTTCTCTGGCTGCAAAGGCGATCCGCAACCTGGCAACTATTGATAAAAAAAATGATGAACCGGGCCTCCAGGCCTTTGCTGCTTTACATAAATGGCCCCTGGAATTTTTCAACCGGGCAGAGATTAACCGGCTTGACGGCATAAAAATTTCCGCTGCCGCGCTCAAGGCTGTAGGGGTTATCGGCGTAGCTGAACCATGCGCTCTGTTGAGTGCCAGAACCGACAAATTACTTATCAGGAAAAGAAAATGGCAAAACATCACAATGGCAGTAGCCCAGGCACCCTTTACGTTGTCGGCACCGGGCCGGGCTCCCTTGAACATCTGACTCCGGCGGCAGGTCACGCCTTGGAAGAGGCCGAAGTAATTGTCGGTTATCGGACTTATCTGGATCTGATTCCTGAATGTCTGCAAGGCAAGGAGATTATCGCTTCCAGGATGATGAAGGAGGTTGACCGCTGTGGAACCTGCCTGGAAAGGGCTGAAAGCGGCCAGACCGTGGCCCTGGTATCAGGCGGCGATCCTGGTATTTACGCCATGGCCGGCCTGGTATTTGAAATGGCCGGAGGACATAATTTATCCGTCAGGATAGAGGTGATCCCCGGTATTGCCGCGGTAAACGGCTGTGCGGCTCGGCTTGGCGCACCGCTAACGCATGACTTTGCCGCAACAGGGCATAGATGCCGAACTTTAAATTTTTATCTACACAGGGAGTAAAAAAAATATGAAAAAGCCGGTGGTGTTGGCAATATTTTTGGTATTTTGTTCTTGCTTTGCGGTTACCGCTGAAGCAGCAGCAATTCCCAAAGCTAAGTGAAATAGACCAATAATTAGAACCATAACTGATTGTTGGCGTTGTTTCGCCAATCGTTTACTGTTTAATATTGGTAGGTTTCAATTTTCAAGTTCAATATTACCATTTTTATGGAATTTTGAGCATAGGTATCCATCCGCCCCA
>JANTFJ010000004.1 GCA_024763495.1 Desulfobulbaceae bacterium
GGTGCCGTAGATTTTCGTGATCAGACTGGCGCAGCATACTGGTGCTATGTAAGACAGGCTGATCGCGGAAATATGCGGTGCCCTGTGAGCAGTTACCTTGATTTTTAATAAAAAATTCAGGCAGAAGGGACTAAAAATGCTTATACTATTTTCCACTTTAACAGGGTAATCTTGTAACTATTCCATCATTATAACCGTTCAGGAGTTAATGTGAATATCAGCAAACCCGTCTTCTGGCATCAGGGACTTTTCCTCCAGCCCCAGCATTTTCAACTGGCTGATCTTTATGCCGAATCCCTGATCACTCCTTTACAGAAATATCTTCACCCTTATTTCTGGGGAGTTATATCCCTGGAAATTTCATCTACCGGACTTGAAAATTTTTCCATTAATATTGTTAAGGGTGAATTTCTTTTTTCAGACGGCAGCCACATCGTGTTTCCCGGCAATGCCCTTATGGAAGGACGTTCTTTCACGGAAGCATGGAGCGACCAGGGCAAGCCCTTTGATGTTTACCTGGGAATCAGGGAAATGAATTCTGCCGGGGGCAATGTCTCGGTGCTTTCCGATCTGGACAACCTCAATGGTATATCTTCCCGTTATGCCGGAACCCTGCAACCGGAAGAGATTCCGGATCAACACGAATCAGGCGATGCCGGCGAGGTCAAGACATTACGCTATATCCTGAAAATTTTCTGGGAGGATGAAGTCGAGGATGCCGGCGATTTTATCCTCATGCCCTTGACCAGACTTGAACGGGACGGCGATGAGACAAAATTCAACAATGATTTTATCCCTCCCTGCCTGACCATTCACAGCTCTGAACGACTGCTTGGCATTATAAATGAAATCAAAGACCAGCTTGGCAGCCGCACCCGGCAGCTTGAAGAATACAAGGCTCAACGCGGCATTCAAACGGCTGAATTCGGCGCCAGGGATACGGTTTATCTGCTTGCCTTACGTTCATTGAACCGTTATGTGCCAATGATGTATCATCTTGTTGAGGTTCAGGCTGTTCACCCCTGGACTTTTTTCGGCCTCTTACGACAGCTGATTGGTGAGCTTTCTTCTTTTTCTAATGAGATTAATGTCCTGGGCGGACAAAGCGATGGAACCAGCCTGCTGCCCGGTTATGACCATCATAACCCGGGGCCCTGTTTCCTGGCGGCCCAGAGCCTTATTACCCGGCTGCTTGACGAGATAACCGCCGGGCCGGAATACATTATTCAACTGCTGTTTGACGGCACTTATTTTGCCGCGGAAATGGAACCAGGTTATTTTGAAGGAAGGAATCGATATTATCTGGCAGTTGAAACCGAAGCTGACCCGGTTGAAGTTATTGATTACCTGCAAACCATCACCAAGCTGAGCTCCAGGGCTGCCCTGCCGCTGCTGATTGCCCGAGCCCTGCCCGGGGTCGGCCTTACCAACCTCCAGGTTCCTCCCCAGGAACTGCCCAGGCGTTTACACTGTCTATATTTTGAAATTGACCATCACAGTGAACATTGGCTGCGTGTCCAGAATGATAATAACATTGCCCTGTATTGGGATTCCGCTCCTGAAGACCTTAAAATTGAACTGATGATTGTCGGGAGATCATAATCATGCGCTTATCAGATTATTTTGCCGAACTTATTGCCTATGTCCTGTATTTTCTCCGCTATATGGATAAAAAACCTGTTCCCTTTGAACAGTTGCGCAATGATATCCAGCGCCTGCTCTCGGAGAGCGAGCAGTGCCTGCAGGAAAACCGTTTTCCTGCCGAGGATTACCAGGCAGGCAGATTCGCGGTCTGTGCCTGGGTCGATGAAGTTATTCTCTCCTCATCCTGGGAGTATAGAGGCCAATGGCAGAAAGAACAACTTCAGCGTCTTTACTATAACACTACCGAGGCCGGCGAAGAATTTTTTGACAAGTTAAACCAACTCGGCCCCCAGCAACGGGAGGTTCGAGAAATTTTTTACCTCTGCCTGGCCATGGGATTTAAAGGACGTTACTGCAATAAAGGTGATGACCTGCTCCTTGACCAGCTGGAAACATCGAACTTAAAAATGTTAATGGGCTCATCCATGGGACTTCCTTCCCTGGAAAGAACAGATCTTTTCCCGGAGGCTTATCCTTCCGAGCAGGAAGCCCGAAACGAGCAACAGAAATCAGGTCTTTCCCCATATGCTGTTATACTGCTTACCGCACCTGTTGTTCTGCTGGGCATCCTGTTTGTGGTTTACCACTTCCTCTTAAGTAATATCGGTGAAAACCTACTGGCAAAGATCAGTTAAGCGAGGCGTGCCGAATGATAAGAAAAATAGCTAAAATATCTCTAATTATCGCCGGGGTTCTACTGCTCATCCTGATTATAAGCGGTATTGTTTTAAGCATGAACTGGCCCTGGTGGACCGGCTTATTTATCCTGTTGGGTATTGCCGGTCTTGTTGTCGGTTTTATATTCTTGAAAAAAATATGGGATAAGCGCCGGGAAGACGATTTTGTCAACCAGGTTATCCAGCAGGATGAAATGCAGCTTAAGTCCATGGCCGAACACGAAAAAAACCAGGCCAGGGAAATGCAGGAACGCTGGAAAGAAGCAATTACCACCCTGAAGAACTCTCACTTGAAAAAGGCAGGCAACCCCCTTTATGTCCTGCCCTGGTACCTGGTAATCGGCGAAAGCGGCAGCGGCAAGACTACCGCAATCAAAGGCGCGAAACTTTCATCCCCATTTGCGGCAGCCACGGCCAGGGTCAGCGGCATATCCGGAACCAGGAACTGTGACTGGTGGTTCTTTGAACAGGCCATTATAATTGACACAGCCGGGCGTTACGCGATTCCGGTCGATGAAAGCCGTGACACCGATGAATGGCGAAGCTTTCTGCCCCTGCTCAGTAAATACCGGAAAAAAGAACCGCTTAACGGCCTGATTGTGACAATTCCCGCTGACAAACTGCTGGAGTCTTCTCCGGAAATTCTGGCCGAGGACGGACGAAAAATCAGGGCTAGAATCGACGAACTCATGCTGGCCTTAGGCAGCAAATTTCCGGTCTATGTTATGGTCACCAAATGTGACATGATTCAGGGAATGACTCAGTTCTGTGATCGTCTGCCTGAAAAATCCCTGACCCAGGCCATGGGGCTTGTTAACCATAATCTCCAGGAAGATGCCGACACCCTGGAAAAACATGCCATTGATTCCATTGATGAAAGATTACGAAACTGCCGGCTCCTCCTGCTCCATGAGGCAAAGGCTAAAATTATCGACCCTGCCCTTATCCTTTTTCCGGATGAATTTTCTCAAATAAGAACCGGGTTGAAACATTTCATTTCCCGGGCCTTTCAAAAAAATCCTTACCAGGAGACTCCAATTCTCCGTGGTATATTTTTCAGCAGCGGTCGCCAGGAAGGTACGCCTTATTCGCATTTTCTTGCCTCCCTGGGACTTATCGGGCAGAGCGAGGTGTTACCCGGTACCAGCAAAGGTCTCTTTCTTCACGATTTTTTTGGTAAAATTCTTCCTAAAGATCGAGGCATTTTTGCCCCGACCCAGAAAGCTATTGAATGGAGCCGTTTAACCAGAAATCTCGGCCTGACTTCCTGGGCCGCGATTATCATCGCCCTTTGCGGGTTGCTCAGTTTTGCCTTTGTCAAAAATATGCAGGCAATGCGCACTGTTTCTGAGGATTTTCTCAAGCCCGCACTACTCAGTGGTGATGTTTTAAGTGATGTCGCAACCATGGACAGCTTTCGCCAGGCAATTTTACAGGTAGAAGAAAAAAATAAAAACTGGTGGATTCCTCGATTTGGTTTAAATGAAAGTATCACGGTAGAACAGGAACTCAAAAAACATTACAGCCATCAACTGCATGAGGGATATCTTGTTCCCCTTGACCGGGATATGAAAAACCGAATGGCTGCTTTTTCACCAACCACGCCGGACAAACAATTCTGTCAATATATTACCCACCTGGTGAGAAGAATAAATCTGCTTAAAACTGCCTTGAAAACCAGGGAGCTTGAGGAGTTAAGCAGTAAACCAGTCCCCCCATACAAGGTTCTCATTGCTAATAATTCAGTTTCAATGATCCCGGAAATTAAACAGCAGATGTCTTACGTCTACCTCTATTATCTGCTTTGGAGCCAGGACGCGGAACAAATTAACAGTGAACTTATTGATTTGCGGAAATGGCTGCGTCACATTCTTGACAGTAAGGGCGAAACCCTGCATTGGCTGGTGGCCTGGGCCAACAGCCAGAATCTACCCTCGGTACAGTTACAAGACTACTGGCCGGGAACAAATCAACCTGCTGACGCGATTGTAGTTTCTCCGGCATATACCAGGGAAGGGAAACAGGCGATTGACGACTTTATAATTGAACTGGAGTCAGCTCTTCCCGAGCCTGGGCCTCCTTTAATTGCTCGACAAAAATTTGAATTCAACAAGTGGTATCGCCAGGATTATATTGCGGCCTGGCAGGATTTCGCTGCCAATTTCGACGCAGGGATCAAAACCCTTGCCAATGCTGACGAATGGCAGCAGATGCTGCCCAAGGCCGCTACCGCACAAGACCCTTATTTTCTCCTGCTTGACCGCCTGTTTAAGGAGTTTTCCTCTTATGCTGCCGAAGGGGAATTACCTTCCTGGCTTAAATTAGCCTTTAAATATCAGGTACTGAAAAGCAAGGCTGTCAGCATAACCAACAAAACGCAGGAGTCCTCTCTTCTCCAGAAAGCCGGACAAAAAGGCTCGGCTATAATTTCAAGGATAAAAAACAAAACAGGAAAAGCCGCCAGGGTCATCAGTCTTGAAGATGAATTCAAGGCTGCCGGAGCCCTGGGAAAATATAAAAAAGAACTGTTGGCTATAATTCCTCTAACTGCCTCCCAGAAAGAATCTTATGAACTGGCGGCCAGGGTCTTCCAGGAAGAACCTTCACATTTCAGTGCCGCCCGCCAGCAGTTAGTATTAGTAAAAAGCGGTCTGGCTACTGGAGATCAGGATGAGACAATCTTCTGGCAGCTCTTGAATGGACCAATGAATTTTATCTGGAATTTCATCACCATCGAGACTGCCTGCCAGCTTCAGGACACCTGGGAAAAAAATGTTTTATCCGAGGTTCAAGGCATCAGCGACAAACAGCATATCAGCAAACTCCTGCTTGGTACTGACGGCTACGCGATAAAATTTCTCCATGGCCCGGCCGCGCCTTTTATCAGCCGCAGCACAAAAAAAGGTTATTACGCAGTTAAGGCTATGGGAGCAAAAATTGCTTTTGAACAACCTTTTCTTAACTTTATAACAAAAGGGGTTTCCGGACAGCGTACCGCCAGAGATAACTACAACATTATTATCAAAGGATTACCTACCGAAAGTAATTCCGATGCCACAATTCAGCCCCATGCTACCCATCTCATGATCCAATGTTCTGCAGGAACCATTCAGCTCGACAATTATCAGTATCCTATCCGTAAAGCAGTTAAATGGTCTCCCACTACCTGTGGCGACGTTCACTTCCAGATAGAAATCAGCGACCTTGTTTTAAATAAAAAATACTCCGGTTCACTTGCCTTTGCTAAATTTCTTAAAGAATTCCGCACAGGTGAACGTATTTTCTATCCCAGAGATTTTCCGGATCATGAAATAGATCTTAAATTATTAGACGTTAAATATATCAAAGCCAAGTATAAATTCGACGGCAGCAGGCCCATTATAAAACTAATACAGGGAACAACAGGTTCGGTTCCGGGAAAGATTGTTAAATGCTGGGCTTCAAACTAAAACCAACTGACTGGCAATGGGCCGCTCACGGCAAAATTCCGGCAGCCCGCGATTTTTTTACCATTGGCAATGAGCTTTCTGTTTTCAAGGCTTTTTTTGCCTGGATGGATCGGGGCTGTCAACTGTTAAACGACCGAGACTCCCTGGAAAAAAATTGTTCCTGGCGTTTCTGGGTTAAAGGATCAAAAAAAAATCAACTATTGTGCGGTATTATTAAAAACAGCTCCGACCAGATAGGCCGGCCATTCCCGTTGATGCTTATTGGCTCCGGAAGCCTGAAAAACTGGGAAAAACATTGGGACGCCCTGCCGGCCGCCTGTGAGGGGTTATGGACTGAACTGGAATATCTGACCACCAAACATTATGATGGATTAGAGCAGTTGACAGCTGATCTGCGCCTGCTGAAGCCCAGGGATGATGCCTGGAAACAGCAGATCACGACGCAAACAGCCTGCCGAGAATTCATCGAAGAGGCGTCACGTCTTAACAATTTACAAAAAGATAAAGAACTGTTTATTCCACTAAATACTGATTTAATTGCCCCTGAACTGGCTATCAATTGTTTTCATGATTATTTTAAAAATAATTGCGAAAATATCCCTAACAGTATTTTTCTCGGCGGCCGACCTGAAAATCTTTTATTTGTTATTTTTGACAGGGGATTGGTAACTGATGATTTTCTCAGGCTGTGGAAAAATTCTGTAACCGTTCACCAGGGACAAAGACAAAGGTTTGCGCGCATCAGGAGCTTACCCGATGAGTAGTTACAAATTATCTTGCAATTGCCTGACAATTCAAGATAAAATGGTAAGTATTCGTAAATGTTCGGCTAACACCCCACCTTCGCCCGTTTAGGCGTGATTCACATAGTATACTATAGTGAACACGCCGAAACGAATAAATCTGGGGCACTATCCGAACATTTAAAGGGGTAGAGAAGGGTAGCTTTTACCCAACCCGAATATTTACAAGTGCTCACAGGACAAGATCCGGAGTCTCGCAAACTCGCTTATCTGTCTGCGACAAGACCGGCTGACAGCGCTCAACAAAGTACACCAGGGAGGCGACAACTCCATAACTTTAAGGGATTCAGGGACACCGCCATGCGCGTGATCCACGCCCTGCGATAATACATCGGTATATCACAGGGTTGAAGTGCGTGCGGGGTGCTGTTCGTGGAGCGCTTACAATTTTTTTCAGGCCAGGTGCCTTGAAACTGTTCAGATGTGCTAATGATAAATAAACCAACTCTCAAGTGATTATTACAACTCTCAAGTGATTATTAAATGACACATATAAAAGATCTTATCGGTGAAGGACGCCTGCTGGATGCGAGAAAAGAGCTTGTTGAACTGGTCAAAAAAACGCCGGCTGATACGGTTTCCCGCACTCTTCTTTTTCAAGTTTTCGTTTATCTGGGCGAATTTACCAAAGCTGAATTTCACCTTAAAACTCTGGCCGGCCAGGACGCTGAACGACTCCCCATGTTTGACAGCTGCCAGGAGCTGCTGACCGCTGAAAAAGAAAGACTGGCTGTCAAAAGCGGCAAAACCCCTCCCTCCTTTCTACCGGATGCTCCTCCCTGTACTGCCGAATATCAGGAACTACTGACCAGGCTCGCTAATAACAAAGGAGAGGAGACGGAAGAATTACAGGAAAAAATAAGTGCTGAATTTGGTGAGGCCAGCGGTGAACTGAATGGAATTCCTTTCAAAAAATTCCAGGACACCGACACTTCACTGATCTGGTTTCTGGAAACTTTTGTTCATGAACGATACCTGCTTGTCCCCCTTACCGCTATCAGGGAACTGACAATTGCCCAACCCGGCAATTTTTTAGATCTCTGCTGGATTTCCGCCCAGATTACCATGTGGAAAGATGGTTTGTCCTTGAATTGTTATCTGCCTGTTCTGTATTCTCAAAGTTATGAGTCAGGGGATGAGTTAATCCGACTTGGTCGAAAAACCAGTTGGAGCTCCCTGGGTGGTGCCGCGATTAAGGGCATGGGACAGCATGTATTTGAGACTGACAAGGAAGATTTCGGTCTCCTGCAAATAAGAGAAATGACCTTTGCGTACCAGAAGCCGGAAAGCAAAAATTAAACCTAGGATGACAGATGATTGATGTTGACGCAATTCTGGCGCCCATTGCCGGTGAAAACAGTGCCGGTGAAAATCTCCGCTATGACTCAATATATGATGAAATAAAAGAGGCCAGACGAGCTGATGAGAATCTTGATCTCGGGGAGTGGCAGCATGAACTTAAAACAGCGGATTGGCCCAAAGTTTTAGAACTGGCAGTTGAGGTTTTAAGCTCCAGGAGTAAAGATCTGCAGGTTGGCGTCTGGCTCTTTGAGGCCCTGGTTCCTTTGCAGGGTTTTCCCGGAGTCAGCAGTGGACTGAAAATTATCAACTCTCTTATTAAGGATTACTGGGAAAATCTCTATCCCGAAATTGAGGATGATGATCTCGACTACCGAATTGGCCCCCTGGAATTTTTAAATGATAAATTATGGCTGCCCATTAAAGAAATTCCACTTACTGACCCCGGCTCCTCCGCTGGATATTCATGGATAAAATGGCAGGAATCCCGCCAGGTAAGTGCTGAAAATGATCCTGATATCCGCCGGCAGATGATTGCCGACGGCAAGTTGACTGATGAGGATTTTGACCTGGCGGTTAACCAGTCATCCAAAGAATTTTATAAAAATCTAACAACGGAAATTACTGCCGCGCTTGAAGAATTTCAGCAACTTGATGCCACTGTTGATGAAAAATTCGGTCGTGAAGCGCCCAGGTTGGCAGAGCTGAAATCATC
Organism: Desulfobulbaceae bacterium; assembly: GCA_024763495.1. Classification (GTDB taxonomy): domain Bacteria; phylum Desulfobacterota; class Desulfobulbia; order Desulfobulbales; family SURF-16; genus JANTFJ01. The sequence continues at coordinate 8,588 of JANTFJ010000004.1, forward strand.
ACTGGAAGATTGTCAACAGCTGGCTGAAAAATTTCTAAAGGAAAAACTGCAAGAAGACCCTGACCCTGTTGCCGATACCGAAGATCAACAGGCGGATATTGCTGAAGATACAGTCGATGAAACAGGGGATGGCGGGGAGCAGCATGATGTACCTGAAAGCAAGGTAGCAACACCGCTTCAGCAACAGCAAACCGTCATGGTCAAACCAGTGCCGGTCGACACCTACAGTGTTAACCGCCTGCTGGGGTCAGCAGGGATTGAGGAAGCTGTCTGGGACGAGGCTCTGGCCAGGCTTGAAAATTCCGGAATAAAAACGGCATTAGAATATTTACTGGCAGCCTCATGCAGTGCCCAGTCAGTACGGGAAACTTCAAATTTCCGGTTACTTACCGCCAAGCTCTGTCTCAAGGCGGAAAGGCCCGACCTGGCAAGACCCATTGTTGAAAAAATAAACGCCATGGTTGAAGAATTAGAACTGCTTAAATGGGAATCCCCTATCTGGATCGCTGATGTTCTTGATACCCTGTATCAATGTCTCACAACTGAGGATGCATCTGAAGAGGATAATACTCGGGCTGCCGAACTATTAATTAAAATATGTACTCTTGATGTAACCAAGGCAATGGAACACAAGCTATAACTACGAATTAGTAATTCTTAATTATAATAAGGAGAGCTGACATGGCAAAAGAAAGTCTACAACATACCCTGGATCGGGTGCGGGCCCCCAGGGTGCAAATCACTTATGACGTTGAGGTTGGTGACGCGATTGAAATGAAAGAAATCCCTTTTGTCGTGGGGGTGCTGTCTGATCTGTCCGGCAAACCGGATGAACCTCTACCCAAGATGAAAGAAAGAAAATTCGTTGAAATAGATCGTGACAATTTCAACAAAGTTCTGGCAGGAATGAATCCACGACTTGCTTACCGGGTGGATAATAAGCTGACGAACGACGGCAGCCAGATAGCCGTTGATCTCCGTTTTAAGTCAATGGATGATTTTCATCCGGAACAAGTCGCAAAACAGATTGATCCGGTTCGTAAACTCGTAGATACCAGAGGACGGCTGTCTGAACTGCTCAGCAAACTTGACGGTAACGACAAGCTTGATGAACTGTTGCAGGATGTTATTTCCAGTACTGATTCCCTGGAAAAACTGGGCGAGGAAGCCGGAGTTAAAAAACATGAAGATAACTCAAATGAATAAAGGAGGTAAAAATGGCCGATAATGAACAACAGGCCCAGCCCGAAGCGGCGCAGGCCACGGAAGCAACAGAAGAAGTAAGCCTCCTGGATCAGATAATATCTGATGGACGCCTGGCCAGGGAAGAAAGTCAGCGGGATTTTGCCAAAGATGTTGTTGGCGAATTCGTTGCCCAGGTCATGGAAGGAACCATGACAGTCTCCAAGAACACGGAGGCTATGATTAATGCCAGGATCAGCGCTATTGATAAATTAATCTCCGACCAGCTTAATGAGGTAATGCATCATCAAGACTTTCAGAAACTGGAAGGTTCATGGCGTGGTCTGGCCTACCTGGTCAACAAGAGCGAAACTGGAGAAATGCTCAAAATCAGGGTAATGAACGTTTCCAAAAAAGACCTGCTCAAGGACATGGAAAAGGCTTCCGAATTTGATCAGTCTGCTCTGTTTAAGAAAATTTACGAAGAAGAATTCGGCATGTTCGGCGGTTCAGCTTATGGAGCCATGATCGGTGACTACGAATTTACCAAGCATCCCCAGGATCTTGCTCTCCTGGAAAAAGTATCCCAGGTCGCGGCCGCAGCCCATGCTCCGTTTCTTTCAGCCGCAGGCGCTGAACTTTTCAACATGGACAGCTTTACAGAACTTGGTGAACCCAGGGATCTTGCCAAAATCTTTCAGAGTGTTGAATATGCCAAGTGGAAATCTTTTCGAGAGTCGGAAGACTCCCGCTATGTTGCTTTGGCAATGCCTCATATTCTCATGCGTCTTCCTTATGGCAAAGAAAATGTTCCAGTTGAATCTTTTGACTTCGAGGAGCAGGTAGATGGTACAGATCATAAAAAATACCTCTGGGGTAACGCGGCCTATGCCCTTGGCACCCGGCTCACTGACGCCTTTGCAAAATATCACTGGTGCGCTGCCATCCGAGGCGTTGAAGGCGGTGGCCTGGTAGAAGGGCTGCCGGTTCACACCTTCCAGACCGACGAAGGAGATGTAGCGCTCAAATGTCCTACCGAGATCGCAATTACCGATCGGCGGGAAAAAGAGCTGGCTGACCTGGGCTTTATTCCCCTGGTTCATTGCAAGGGAACCGACTATGCCGCTTTCTTCAGCACCCAGACGGTTAACAAGCCCAAGGTCTATGACACTGACTCCGCAAACGCTAATGCCAGGCTGTCTTCCCAGCTCCAATACATAATGGCAACATCACGCTTTGCCCATTACCTGAAATCCATGATGCGGGATAAAATCGGTAGTTTCATGACCCGGCAGAATGCTCATGATTTCCTTAATCGCTGGATTAACAACTATACCTTAGGTGATGATAATGCCGGCCAGGAAATGAAGGCCAAGTATCCACTGCGGGAAGCAAGGGTTGATGTAACGGAAATACCCGGCAAAGCTGGAGCCTATAGAGCCGTGGCCTTTTTAAAACCCCACTTTCAGCTTGATGAACTCTCTGTTTCTCTGCGCCTGGTTGCGGATCTGCCGCCTCCGGCTCAATAGATTGTAAGAAGTTCCTGAAATTTAGAAAACTCTGGAGTTTAAAAAATTATCCAACCAGAAAATAACTATAAGACAAACTCGATTTTTTTTCACCCCGTCAATCAGGTGCTGAAAAAATAACTGATGTTCAGGAGTAAGGTACTGTAAATTACGATTAATCACAAAACAGGAGGTAGTAAAATGGCTGTTGATATGTTTCTTAAAATTTCTGACATTGATGGTGAGTCTCTTGATAAAACTCACAAAGGTGAAATAGATGTACTGGCCTGGAGCTGGGGCGCCTCAAACAGCGGCACTATGCACATGGGTGGCGGCGGTGGCAGCGGCAAGGTAAGCGTCCAGGATATGAGCATTACAAAATACGTGGACAAAGCCTCTCCCAAACTGTTGAATGTGGATTGTGATGGTTCCCATATTCCTGAAATCGTCTTAACAGTTCGCAAGGCCGGGACAAACCCACTGGAATATTTAATAATTACCATGAAAAAATGCATGGTTACCTCATATTCTACCGGCGGTTCCGGCGGCGAAGACAGGCTGACCGAAAACATAACCCTCAATTTTGAAAATTTTGAGATGAAAAATGTTCCACAGAAAGAGGACGGCAGCGCAGACTCGCCGGTAATGTTTGGCTGGGATATTGCCGCTAATGCCAAACTGTAAATAGATGTTTGACAAAAAACAACATGTTCAGGCCTCAATATTGGACAGGCTCCTCGATTTTGAACCAGGTAACTCCAGGGAGCCTGTCCAGCAGAGGACTGTTGATTTCAGACAGATAATGGCTGCGGTAAGCCGGGATCTGGAGAATCTCCTGAACACCAGGCGTAATTTCCTGATTCCGCCGCCGATTTATCCAGAAGTCAATAATTCTCTTTTTATGTATGGATTACCTGACTTTACCAGTAAAAATCCGGCTACGACCACATCTCGAGCCAAACTACGCCTCGAAATAAGCAAGGCAATATCACGATTTGAGCCCCGGCTGAAAAACATTTCCGTCAAGATGGATTTCGGCGGCAAATCAGGGCGTCGGCTGAAGTTAAGAATTATCGCGGTATTAGTCGTTGATCCTTTATCCGAACCAGTGAGCTTTGATACAAGTTTTGATGCTAACAGGAATCAATTTTCTATTCAACATTAAGCGTAACTACTCACGTCTGAACAGTTACAGTACAATGGTTATGGCAGTTTTTTGCCCTTACCTGAATAGTTACCTGTATTTTTCATTTTTTGACAGGATTTAAAAAATATTCATGATTATCCTGTCTATCATTATCCAATTTCTCACAGGCCATACATGGATGACACACTGCTGAATTATTATGAACAGGAGCTTAGTTATATCCGTCAGATGGGAGAGGAGTTTGCCCAAAAATATCCCAAAATAGCTGGTCGGCTCCTTCTTGATCCTGACAAATCAGCAGATCCTCATACCGAGCGTCTGATTGAAGCCTTTGCTTTTATCTGCGGACGTATTCATAAAAAAATCGATGATGATTTTCCGGAAATTACTGAATCTTTATTTAACATCATCTACCCCCATTACAACAATCCTGTCCCTTCCTTAACTATTGTCAATTTTGAACCTCTGCTCCAGAATATATCCGCGGCAGGCTACCTGCTTGACAAGGGGACGAAATTGTATTCCAGGCCGATCAACGGGACTTCCTGCGGATTTACCACCAGCCAGCCTGTTGAAATATGGCCGGTGGAAGTTGTTGAAGCAAAATTCAGTAATCCTAAATCATTAATAAAAAAGGCCCAGCAGGCCATTCATATCAGACTGCGGACAGCAAACAAAATCCCCTTTAATCAACTGGAATGGAAGCGGCTGCGTTTTTATCTGCGGGGCCAGCAGCAGCATGTTTTTTATCTTTACGAACTGCTGTTTAAGCATGTCTGCCAGGTAGAATGTGAAATCGGCGGCAAGAAATGCCTTTCCCTGCCGCCCTCAGTAATCAGCCCGGTAGGCTTTACCGATGAAGAGGCTGTACTCCCCTTCTCAAAAAGATCATTTACCGGCTATCGCCTGCTTTTTGAATATTTTTGTTTTCCGGAAAAATTTCTTTTTTTTGATTTAAACGGCCTGGACGGCTTAAAAACAGCTCCAACCGGAGATACGCTTGATATTTTTATTTATTTAGATCTGGTTGCCAAGGCTAATGTCATTCTGGATCAGTACACTTTCTGCCTTAACGCCTCTCCGGCTGTCAACCTGTTTTCTAAAATAGCTGAACCTGTTAGGGTGGAGCAGAAAAAAACTGAATATCGGGTTATCCCAGACCTCAGGCGGCAAAACAGCAGTGAAATCTACAGTATTGATCAGGTTACTGCTTTAAGCGCTGACACCCAGAATAAACATTTTGAGTACAGGCCTTTTTATTCAATGCGCCATCACTTGAATGATGAAGGTGAAGAACAGCGCCGGGCATACTGGCACATTCAACGCCGTGAATCAGGGAGACATGGAGACAAGGGCACGGAGATATTTCTTTCCTTTACTGATCTGGATTTTTCTCCCAGTGACCCCGGAGTTGACATCCTGACAATTCACACGACCTGCACAAACAGGGATCTGCCCTCCAGGATGCCGATTGGCGCCCCGGATGGAGATTTTGATCTGGAAGTTGCCGCGCCGATAGGCAAAACAGTCAGCATTTTAAAACCAACTCCTACCCGGCGACCGACCCTGGGAGGAGGACAGCACTGGCGGTTGATCTCTCATCTTTCCCTTAATTACCTTTCCATTGTCAATGGCGGAGAAAATGCCCTGCGCGAAATATTAAGGCTCTATGACTTTGATAATTCCCCGGTTACCAGGCAGCAGATAGACGGAATTATCAGTTTATCATCAAGTTACATTACCAAGAGAATCAGAAGATCCTTTGGCCGGGGGGTTCGGATTGAAATTGAATTTGACGAAGATAAATACGTCGGCACCGGAGTCTTTCTTTTTTCAGCTATTCTGGAAAAATTTCTCGGTCAATATGTATCTATTAATTCATTCAGCCAACTTATAGTTAAAACGATTCAAAAAAACGAGGTATTACACGAGTGGCCCCCGAGAAGCGGCAAACGCATTCTTCTCTAGCAGACCGGCTGTTTGAGGAGTTTTACAGCTTCTCTTTTTTTAAAGCGGTTGATCTCCTGGAAAAGATTTTTCCAGACAAAACAGCTCTGGGAGAAACCTTTAATCCTGACCAGGAAGCTGTGCGCTTCAAAGTTAAACCTGACTTTAAATTCGCTCCCAGCGATATTGCCGGTCTTTCCAGAACCTCTGACCCTGAACGGGCTACCATGGAGGTTGCCTTCATGGGATTAATCGGTTCTTCCGGAATTCTGCCCCACTGGTATAATGAGCTGGCAATAGCCCGGCAGAAAAAGAAGGACTTCACCCTTACAGCTTTCCTTGATATTTTTCATCATCGGCTTATTTCGCTTTTTTTCCTGGCCTGGAAAAAACACCAATTTCCAATAACCTATCGTCCCGGGGCCAGGGACAGGCTGTCCGGCTATCTGCTCAGCCTGGCCGGGCTGGGTACCGAGGGTCTGCGGGGCAGGATCGGCCTGGCCGAAGAATCTCTTTCATTCTACAGCGGTCTTTTGTCGCGGCAAACGCCAAACGCGGTATCCATTGAATCTGCCGTGGCCTATTACGCGGGCGCGACTGTTGTTATTAAACAATTTGTCGAGAGAATGATTCCCCTGGCAATAGAAGACCAGACCAGTATCGGTCAGGCAAATGCTCAACTGGGGCTTGATACAGTATGCGGCAGTTATGTCTGGGATTGTCAAACTAAATTCAGGATCAACCTCGGCCCTGTTGATTTTAAAAAATTTCAACATTTTCTGCCCATTGGCGACCTGCTGAAACCAATTTTTTCATTAGTCAGATACATGGTAGGTATCGAATATGAATTTGAAATCCGGGTAATCTTAAGAAAAACGGATGTTCCTCCCTGTGTTCTGGGAGCCGGGGCCGACGTTGCCCCCCGTCTTGGCTGGACAACATGGATAAAAAGCCCCTCCTTTGTTTTCCGGGATGACCCTTATATCACTTTTACCGAAGAAGCCATATTAGCCGGGGCCTAAAATAAAAAAACTGGAGTTTATTATATGACAAATCTTAAATTTTTGATTGAAAAACTGAATACAGCATGTCGCAAAGCTCTTGAATCGGCAGCCGGGCTATGCCTTTCTCATACTCATTATGATGTTGAACTGGAGCATTTTTTCATCAAACTTATGGACATTCAAAATACCGACTTTCTCAAAATTTTGCGGTATTTTGAAATTAATGAGTCCCACCTGCTTAATGATCTTACTGAAACTATAGAAAATTTTAAAACAGGTAATGCCCGGACGCCTTCTCTTTCTCCGCGTATACCCAAAATGATAGAAGAGGCCTGGCTTGTTGGTTCAATAAATTTCCAGGCAAATAATGTCCGTTCCGGTCACATTATTATTGCCCTGCTTTCTGATGAGGCCATGGCCAGGGATCTTTTTGCCGCCTCTCCGCTGTTTCAGAAAATTTCGGTTGAGACATTAAAAGAATCATTTGGCGAGTTGACAGCCGGTTCAACTGAAGAAAATGAAGAAATTAATAAGGAAGGTGCCCCGGCCCGGGGAGCCGGCGGCACAACATCTGCCATGGCCGGCAAAGGAAAAGCCCTTGAAAAATATACAGTCAATCTTACCCTCAAGGCCAAAAATGGTGAAATCGACCCAGTTATGGGCCGGGATGCCGAAATCAGACAGATGGTCGATATCCTGATCAGGCGGCGGCAGAATAATCCCATTCTTACCGGGGAAGCGGGAGTCGGTAAAACCGCGGTGGTTGAAGGCTTTGCCCTGCGAATTTCTGAAGGAGATGTCCCTCCCCCTCTACAGGGCGTGGCGATACATACCCTTGATCTTGGACTGCTGCAGGCTGGAGCCGGAATTAAAGGAGAATTTGAAGAACGCTTGAAAGAGGTAATCGATGAAGTAAAAAGCTCGCCAATACCAATTGTCCTCTTTATTGACGAGGCCCATACCCTGATCGGTGCCGGTGGCTCCCAGGGGGCGGGAGACGCTGCCAACCTGCTTAAGCCGGCCCTGGCCCGGGGTGAATTGCGGACTATTGCCGCCACTACCTGGGCTGAATACAAAAAATATTTTGAAAAAGACGCTGCCATGGCCCGCCGTTTTCAAGTGGTAAAAATTGATGAGCCGGATGAGGATCGGGCCCTGGTAATGATGCGGGCCATAGCCCCCTTTATTGAAAAGCATCACCAGGTGATGATAACCGATGAGGCCCTGCTTGATTCAGTCCGTCTTTCCCACCGCTACCTCACTGGTCGGCAGTTGCCGGATAAGTCGGTAAGTGTCCTGGACACGGCCTGCGCCCGTGTTGCCATCGGCCTGACTACCAGCCCGGCCGCGGTTGAAGAGGCAACCCGAAAAATCGGCCAAATTGACCGGGAAAAGAAAATTCTCGATAAAGAAGAACTTATGGGCCGGGATCATGGCGAGCGGCTCGCCGAACTGCTGACGGAACGGCAAGAGACCGAAGAACATCTCGGCAAACTGAAAGACAAATGGCAGGCGGAAATGAAGATAGCGGAAAAAATTATTAGCGCCCGCCAGGAACTGATCGAAGCCCACGACAATGATCCGGCTGATGCCGGCCTGGAGAAAAAACGCCGGGAGCTTATCAAGCTGGAAGAAGAACTGGCCGCAATCCAGGGTGACGAACCCTTGATTGAGATAGTTGTGGGGCCGAATACCATTTCCGAGGTCATCTCCGGCTGGACCGGAATACCCACCGGCAGAATGCTTACTGATGAAATCACCACGGTAATGAATCTTGACAAGCTCCTTGGGGAAAGGATTATCGGCCAGGATCATGGATTAAAAGCCATGGCCCAGACCATTCAGACAGCCCATGCCGGTATTGAAGACCCGGCTAAACCAACTGGAGTATTTATGCTGGTCGGCCCTTCCGGGGTTGGCAAAACCGAAACCGCCCTTGGCATGGCTGACCTGCTCTACGGCGGTGAAGAAAACATCATTACCATTAATATGAGCGAGTACCAGGAAGCCCATACCGTCTCCAGTCTCAAGGGTTCTCCTCCCGGCTATGTCGGCTATGGTGAGGGTGGAGTGCTTACCGAGGCGGTACGGCGCAAACCCTACAGCGTCGTACTGCTGGACGAAGTGGAAAAGGCCCATAATGACGTGATGGAACTCTTTTACCAGGTATTTGACAAGGGAACCCTGGAAGACGGTGAAGGAAGGCGGATTGATTTCAAAAACACCCTGATAATTCTGACCTCAAACCTGGGCACGGATACTATTATGAATCTCTGCGCTGACGAGGAAACCAAACCTGAACCTGACGCCTTAGCTGAGACCCTGCAGCCGGAACTGCAAAAGCATTTCAAACCCGCCTTTCTCGGGCGACTGAAAGTGATTCCTTATTATCCTATTGTCGATGAAAACATGAAAAAAATTGTCCGGCTTAAACTCAACAAGGTCGGCAGTCGAATGCTGGAAAACCGCAATACGATTTTCAGTTATGACGATACTGTAGTCGATGCCATTGCCTCCCGCTGCACCGAGGTAGACAGCGGGGCCAGGAATATCGATCATATTCTTTCCCATACCCTGCTGCCCGAGTTAAGCCGTGAACTGCTGACCCGGATGGCGGAGGGTGGAGAACTTGCTGAAGTAAAGGTAAGGATGGGCGATGAAGGTTTTGTCTATGAGATAAATTAACAGGTACGACAATTATGGCAAATCCTATAACAATTGACAAACTTGATTTCAACCTGGTCGCTGACCTTGAAGAAAATCATTCCGTCCGCCGGCCTGAAGATCCTTTCCGCATTCTCTGCCTGGGGAATTTCAGCGGGCGGAAAAACATACGAACCGATTTGCGGCCTCTCCTTATTGACCGGGATAATTTTGACCAGGTAGTGAGTAAAATCAAGCCTGAACTGCGTCTATCTCTTTCAGGTGACGATGAACCTGCTATAGCCCTAAATTTTACCGGACTTGATGATTTTCAACCCGATAATCTCTATAATAAGCTGGCGGTGTTCAAGGCCTTAAAGGATGCGGCTGCCGGCCTTGATGATCCGGCGGTACTTGCCGCTTTAAGGCCGAAAGAGCAGACTGAAAAAAAAGATGATGGACAAGAAGCCGATCCGGTTCCGACTGGAGAAAGCAGCGGCAGTCTGCTTGACCAGATTATTGAACAGACTCCGGCTACGCCGTCGACTGCCGCTACTGTCCCGGCAACCGGCTGGGATTCCTTTCTGCGGACAATTGTCAGTCCGCATATTGCCCCTGATATCGACCCCCGAAAACAGGAAATCGAAGATGCTGTTGCCGCGGCAGGTGGAGAACTGCTGCGGCAAATTCTTCATCACCCTGATTTCCAGGCTCTGGAAGCGGCCTGGCGCGGCCTTTATTTTCTCGTCTCCCGCCTGGAAACCGACAGCCTGTTGGAGTTACATATTGTTGACATCAGCCGGGATGAGCTGACCGCTGATCTTGGCGGCGCGGCTGATCTTCGAGCATCAGCTCTCTACCGGCTGCTGGTCAGGGACACGATTGCCTCGAGCGGCGGGCACCCCTGGGCTGTCGTGGTCGGCGATTACAACTTTGTCAACAGCCGAAACGACATTGAGACCCTGGCAAAAATGGCCATGATCGCCCAGGCCGCAAAAGCACCATTTATTGCCGGGGCTGACCAGAAGCTTATCTGCGAAACATCACTGGCCGCCACTCCTGACCCTGATGACTGGCACCCTGCCGGCGGGCCGTTAAACCAGGAGGCCTGGCAGGCCTTGCGCCAACTGCCCGAAGCAGCTTATATCGGCCTTGGCCTGCCTCGTTTTCTGCTGAGATTACCCTACGGTGACAAGACAGATCCAGTGGAATCATTTAATTTTAACGAAATGACAACAGAGAACCGGCATCAGGACTTTCTCTGGGGTAACTTCCCCTTTGCCGCCGCCCTGCTGCTCGGCCGGACTTTCAGCCGCCAGGGCTGGAATTTCAGTCAGGGAATCAGCCAGGAAATAAACAATCTGCCACTTTACATTTATCAGGAAGATGGAGAATCACAGGTCAAACCATGTGCTGAAATAATGCTTAACCAGCAGGGTGCCGAACAAATCATGGATTTGGGTATTATGCCCTTACTGTCATTTATGAACGAGGATATGATCCGCCTCGGCCGCTGGCAGTCGCTGGCTGACCCGCCGGCCCGGCTTGCCGGGGCCTGGGAGTAAAAACATGGCTGATATGCTGGTTAAACTCTATGATCTGCCGGATGAACAGCAATTGCTTAAAAAACTGACTTTAAAAGAAATCAATATACGTCAGGCCATGGCAGCGGAAAAGATAAAGGTGGTAAAATGGGTAACCGACAATTTCAGCCCTGGCTGGGCCAGTGAAGCAGATATTTCCTTCAGCAATGCCCCCAGGTCGATATTTATAGCCGTTTACAACAGAAAATTAGCAGGATTTGCCTGTTATGACACTACATGCCGCAATTTTTTCGGCCCTCTTGGAGTGGAAAGTAGTTTTCGCGGCCAGGGAATCGGCAAGGCACTGCTTCTTGTAACTTTGCGGAATATGAGAAATATCGGTTATGCCTATGCCATAATAGGCGAGGCGGATTCCCCTGAGTTTTATCAGAAGAATGCCGGGGCCGTTATCATAGAAAATTCACAACACCGGGCATTTACCATGAGCCTGTAAGGCTTGCACAGCCCTCATCAATAAGAGTGCTCAAAAGGGATTGTCGCCGTCCGGGTGTACTTTGTTGAGCGCTGTCGATTACTCGCTCACCATAGTCATAATTCTTTAAGCAGTGGGAGCCCCTTACCCATGCTATTTAAAACATCATCAACCTGTTCCATGGTCATAATTCCCTGCTCAACAAGGATACGGCCAATGATCCGATGTACGCCCCGCTCAACATCATCAAGCAATTGTTGCTCTATGGCTGAAACAAGCTGTAGTGGGGTAATAAAACCTTTTTCAATGGCAACAATACCAAAACGTTTTTCGAGATGTTCAGTTTCCATATTATTTCATTATCTTCCTGTTATTCTGACCTTTCTTTATAAAATTGTAACTATTCAGGTAGGGGCGAAAAACCGCTACAACCACTGCCTTGTAACTGTGAACGACGTGAGACTCCGTGAAGTGCAGCTGAATAGTTACTCCACTTTGACTTTAGATCCACTTTCACTTTAGTATATTAGTTTATCAGATAATGTCTTAGATATTAACCTTTTATAAAAATACCGCTTCTTTTTTTGTAACTACTCATGGGGTAAGCACCTACGCTTTTTCCAAGACTCCGCTTGGAAAAAGAGGCCTCTGGCAGTAAATTGCCGCATCGTAAATTCAAGAAAAATTCAGTCCCTGTAGGAGCTCA
>JANTFJ010000005.1 GCA_024763495.1 Desulfobulbaceae bacterium
GATAACCCCTATTGCCATGGAAGAAGGCTTACGTTTTGCAATTCGTGAGGGCGGCAGAACAGTCGGCGCCGGCGTTATCAACGAGATTGTTGAATAGATAACTTCCGTTAGAGGATAACGATGAGAGAAATAATTTTGTTACGTTGTAATCAGTGTAAGCGGAAGAATTATTCCACTACCAAGAATAAGCGCAGTACCCCGCAGAAGCTGGAATTAAAAAAATATTGCCGTTTTTGTCAGACTCATACTCTGCACAAAGAAACGAAGAAGTAAAATAAAGGCCAGTAGCTCTAATTGGTAGAGCGCCGGACTCCAAATCCGGATGCTGGGGGTTCGAGTCCCTCCTGGCCTGCCAGAACAGATGCTTCGCTTTTTAACTAATCAAAGCGAAGCACATTTTTTTTGATGAGGTACTTTGACTTTGCCTAGTAGGTTGTCCGAGAATAGACATTTTTTCTCAAATCAAGGCATATTGCAAAAATAAGCACAGCCATATAGTTTATATTATGTAACTACTCATGGGGTAAGCGTCATCACGTAAATGTTCGGCTAGGAGGCTGTCCGAGAATAGAAGCGATAGCGAAAAATTGGAGAATTGAGACCATTTTTCGGTCATTTTCTGCGAATAGCAGCACTATTTAAAGAAAATTAGCGGAAAAAAGGGCCAATTTATCCGATTTTGCAGTAGGCTCGCTATTCTCGGATAGCCTCCTAGCACCCCACCTTCGACCGTGTATTGTGCAGGGCGAGGAAGACGTACATGGTGGTGTTCCTGAACTCCTTACAGTTATACGGTTGTCGCTGCTGGATGTACTTTGTTGAGCTCTATCGTAAATGTAAGTGATTTGTTTCAAATAAATTTTTTAATTTTTGCCACTCTTTTCAGTACCCCTTGAGGGGTGTAAGTGCCTTGGTAGTTATATAACTACCTTATTTTAAAATTTATTTTCTTGTTTTTTGTGTAACTACTCACGGGGTAAGTGCCTTAACTTCGCTAGCCCACGTAATTGTGACTGCTTACAGGGTGCCGGAGATTTTCGCGATCAGACTGGCGCAGCATACTGGCGCTATGTAAGACAGGCTGATCGCGGGAAGATTCGGTGACCTGTGAGCAGTTACTTTTTTTGTTACAGCTTTTCAGGAGTAAGGCACTAATTATGGCGACAAAAAAATCCGGAAAAATCAGTAAAAAAGCAAAGACCAGGGAAATTGTTGAAAGTGGTTCAAAATTCAGCCTGCCACGAATTAAACAGTTCTATGAAGAGGTAAAAAGTGAGTTTAGTAAAATTGCCTGGCCAGACAAGAAGCAAACTATAGGCTCTACCGGTGTGGTTGTTGTTCTGGTTTTTTTTGTAGCAATATATCTTGGCCTGGTTGATTTTGTCCTTGGTCATTTAATTGGCCTTGTTATTAAATAGGATATCGATCAATAAAATACATCCAGGCGGCTACCAGCCCCATAACTGTTTTAGATGTGTTTAATAAAAATTAATTAATGATCATTCGATGTAACTGCTCACAGGGCAACCGGATCCGTAGTCTCGCCAGCTCGCTTATCTGTCAGCCATCAGTACGGCTTACGTATGGCTGATACGCTGTCCGGACCTGATCATTTAAAACTACGGCCCCTTGTAACCACTTCTCATTACTGTGGTCAGCTTAGTTAAGACGCTTATCCTGTGAGTAGATACCATTTGAAATAATTTTGGCGTTCAATGGGCCGCGTTTTGACTAATTCTTACCTGCCGACGGTTACTACTCCATATCGATATTTGTGATGAAGTAGCTTTAAGCGTATGGATTGTAAAGATTAGGTGTGGTATTACATAACTTGTAACCGTTCACCAGGGAGAAAATTTTTGCAATATTTAAGTCTCTGAGCGTTTACCATTGCCTTAGATTCGGAGTCGGAGTTTATGCTTCCTGTTTTTAAGGGTGCTTACCTGTGCCTGCGCAACATACCGGTGCTCTATTCAAGCAGGCTCAAATGGGCAAAGAGGTAAGCGTAGATTCCGTGAGGTGCTGGTGAACGCTTACCATAACTTTAATGCAGCCAATCTAACCTGGATTGGAAAATTAGGAATTTTATAAGCCGATGGTAAAACAGTGGTATATACTTCATACTTATTCAGGATTTGAAGAGAAAGTTAAACTCTCAATGCTTGATAGAATAAAACAGTTTAAGCAGGAAGATTTGTTTGGTGAGATTGTAGTTCCTCGCGAACAGGTTGTGGAGATGGTTAAGGGAACAAAAAAAACATCATCAAGAAAATTTTTCCCCGGCTATATTCTTCTGAATGTTGAGCTTAATGATCAAACCTGGCATACAATTCGTGATACCCCCAAGGTGACAGGATTTGTTGGTAATGATCTTCATCCTGAACCGTTGTCTGATGAAGACGCCATGAAAATTATTGGCCGTATTAAAGATGGAGCCTTAAAACCTAAGCCCAAGGTTACTTTTGAAGTAGGGGATGTTGTCAGGGTTGTTGATGGTCCTTTTTCTAATTTTCAGGGTGAAGTTTATGAAGTATTCCCTGATAAAGGTAGAGTAAAGGTCATGGTTAGTATCTTTGGCCGGGACACACCTGTTGAACTTGAATATATACAGGTCAGTAAGGGGTAATTCATTATATTATTTTTTCGTAGCTATTCACAGGGTACCGAATCATTTCACTATCAGATCGGCTTACATATAACTAATACGCTGAGCCCGCTTGATCGCAAAAATCTCCGGTACCTTAGCAGTTACAATTACAGTGATTAGCTAAATCAGGTCGTTTATCCACCGATTAATTACGTTTTTTCAGCATCAAGTTAGTTGTCGTTTGTACCACAATGAACTGGTGTGTAACTTTTATATTCTTATTGTGGGAGATTAAGATGAAAAAAATTACAGCTTTTATCAAGTTGCAAATTCCGGCAGGTAAGGCAAATCCTTCACCACCGGTTGGCCCGGCTCTGGGTCAGCATGGTTTAAATATCATGGATTTCTGTAAGGCTTTCAATGCCAAAACCCAGAACCAGGGTGATTTGCTTATTCCTGTCGTTATATCAGTATATGCAGATCGTTCTTTTTCTTTTATTACTAAAACTCCACCTGCATCAACCTTGATTTTTAAAGCTCTGGGGATTGATAAAGGTTCGTCAAATCCTAAAAAAGAGCGGATCGCTACGATTTCAAAGGCTCAGATAAAGGAGATTGCCGAGTTGAAAATGCCTGATCTCAATGCCTATGATACTGAAGCGGCCATGAAGATTATCATGGGGACAGCCAAGAGCTGCGGCATAATTATTGGTGATTAAATTTTAACTGATTTTGTGGGGATCAAATGCTTAACCCCCCATGATTTGCAACTGTGTGGAGATTCAAATGGCTAAAAGAGGAAAGAAATATCGTAAGGCAATAGAAGGAATTGATCTTACTCAACCTTGCACCCTTGCAGGTTCACTCGAAATAGTTTTAAAAAGTAAGATTGGCAAATTTGATGAATCTGTTGATATAGCCGTAAGGCTGGGAGTAGATCCCCGTCATGCAGATCAAATGGTTCGAAGTACTGTTGTCTTACCTAATGGTACTGGTAAGAGTGAGCGAGTTCTGGTCTTTGCTAAAGGTGAAAAGGTTCAGGAAGCCCTTGATGCCGGGGCTGACTATGCCGGCTCAGATGAGTATGTTGAAAAAATAAAGGAAGGATGGTTGGATTTTGATAAAACCGTTGCTACTCCTGACATGATGGGTTCAGTAGGTAAAATCGGTCGTGTTCTCGGGCCAAGAGGGATGATGCCTAATGCCAAACTTGGAACTGTCACTTTTGATGTAGGCCGGGTTGTGAACGAAATTAAAGCAGGAAAGGTTGATTTCAAGGTTGATAAGTCCGGTATTGTTCATGCGATTGTCGGTAAAGTTTCATTTGGTATGGATAAACTTCAGGAAAATATAATTGCCTTTATTGATAAAATTATTCAGTTAAAACCATCTTCTGCCAAAGGGGTGTATCTCAAAGGAATCAGTATTTCCAGCACTATGGGGCCTGGAGTGAAAGTTGATCCGGTTGATTTGCGTACCCTGGTTAAGCAGGCAGCTTAATCAGATGACAGAAGCCGGATGATTTTGCTCTGTAGAGGTGCAACAAAAGTTAACAAGTTCATGAAGGAAGTAGTGCAGAAGTCGAAGACAGCAGGTGCGTCTAACGTATAATCATTTTTATGGCCTGCCGAGACGGACGATTAAAATAAAAAGTTCGGGTGATATTATGTTCATTTGTTTGTCCCTGGTCGACCTCAACTGCTTAAACAATAATTTTAAATTTACAAGGAGGGATGACATTGAACCGTGAACAAAAGTCAGCGGAAGTAGATGATCTCAAAGGTAGATTTGCGAAAGCTAAAATTGCCATTGCTACAGACTATCGCGGCCTGACGGTAGCTGATTTTCAGGATCTTCGAATAGAGCTGAGGAAGAATAATTCTCAAATTCGGGTAGCAAAAAACACCCTGCTCAAAAGGGCTGTTCAGGATACATCATTTGAACAGCTCCAGGAGCATTTTACCGGTACAACGGCAATTACAGTTTCCTATGATGATCCCGTCGCACCAGCTAAGGTTTTAACAGCATTCAGTAAAGATCATGATGAGATGGTAATTCGTGGTGGAATGCTTGATGGCAAGACTTTGACTGTTGATGATCTTCTAGCTCTGTCCAAGCTGCCTTCCCGTGAGGTTATGCTTTCTCAGTTGCTTTCTGTTATGCAGGCTGTACCTACTAGTTTTGTCCGGGTTCTTAACGCTGTTCCGAGCAGTTTTGTTTATGCTTTACAGGCAATTAAGGAAAGCAAAGAGCAAGAGTAACGATTTACCATTAACTCTGAACTGTAACCGAATAGTTACCTTTTTGTTAGGGGGTTCCTTGGCTGAGAGTTAACGGATAACAGATAATATCTATCTATAAAGTGTTAATATATTTTATCAAGGAGTAATAAAATGGCTGTATCTAAAGAGGACGTGATTGAGTTTATTTCAAATATGAGTGTTCTTGAGCTTTCTGAGCTTGTTAAGGAACTTGAAGAAAAATTTGGCGTATCGGCTGCTGCTCCGGTAGCCATGGCAGCTGGACCTGCTGCCGGTGACGGCGGAGGTGATGCAGCTGAAGAAAAAACTGAATTTGACGCTGTACTTACCAGCTTTGGCGCTAAGAAAATTGCCGTTATCAAAGAGGTCAGGGCAATTACATCATTAGGGCTTAAAGAAGCTAAAGCCTTGGTAGAAGGCGTCCCGGCACCAATTAAAGAAGGTGTCGCCAAGGATGAGGCAGATGATATTAAATCAAAAATTGAAGCTGCCGGCGGTGAAGTTGAAATTAAATAAATTTTATTTCCTCTCTATTCCTTAAATTTGTCGTGGTTGTATTGTAACTGCTCACCAGGCAACCGGATCTTACCGTGATCAGTCCGGCTTACGTATGATTAATTCGCTGTGCCGGCCTGATTACAAAAAATTCCGGCACCCTGTAACTGTTACATTTACGGTGTTAGCGCAATTAAGGCGCTTACCCTGTGAGTATTTACGTTGTATTTTAACTTGGCAGGTTAAGGTTTAAGCTGAAAATATAGAACGTTGCGGATCAGATTTGTCCGCAGCGTTCTATTACGTTTGTAAAATGTACAAGAAAGGTAACTGCTCACAGGGCACCGAACGTAGTCTGCGCAAACCTCATTCCGCGAACAGGCTTACTTGCGTATGACTAATACGCTGCGCCAGCCAGCTCGCAAAAATATCCAGCACCCTGTAACCAGTTACAATTACTGGGGTTAGCGAAGTTAAGGCGCTTACCCCGTGAGTAGTTACGAATATTCATTATATTATCGTAATGTTAGGTTGCGCATCTGTTGCGAATGATCGGGGTGTGATACACATTGACAGAAATGTTTTGTCAGCCTGCTTGCCTGCTTATGAAGTGTTTCTAGGAGGTTGTCCGAGAATAGACATTTTTTCTCAAATCAAGGCATTTTGCAAAAATAAGCACGGCCATATAGTAGATATTACGAGCATTATTTTTTCAAAATAACACAGAGTTGGGAGAAAAGGGCATTCTCGGACAGCCTTCTAGTATGCTGCGCCAGTCTGATCGCGAAAATCTTCGGCACCCCTGTAAACAGTTACAAATTAGTCCCTTAGAATTAATTTTCGTGTTTTTTACACCCCTCAAGGGGGTACTGAAAAGAGTGGCAAGAAATTGAAAACATTCTTTGAAATAAACAAGTTGAATCTACTGTTAAGGGACTTACACCCGTCAAGCGAGTACTGAACAGAGTCCAGAGCCTTAATTTCCCTTCCAGTTTATCTGGGCTAGGAGGTTGTCCGAGAATAGGCATTTTTTCTCAAATCAAGGCATTTTGAAAAAATAAGCACAGCCATATAGTTGATATTGTGAGCATTATTTTTTCAAAATAACACAGAGTTGGTGAAAAAGGGCATTCTCGGACAGCCTCCTGGGAGGTTGTCCGAGAATAGGCATTTTTTCTCAAATCAAGGCATTTTGAAAAAATAAGCACAGCCATATAGTTGATATTGTGAGCATTATTTTTCCAAAATAACACAGAGTTGGGGAAAAAGGGCATTCTCGGACAGCCTCCTAGGTGTTTAGCGAATATTAGGTGCTACCCCCGTGAGTAGTTACAATAACACAGAGTTGGGGAAAAAGGGCATTCTCGGACAGCCTCCTGGCCCTGCGATAATACATCGGTATATTGCAGGTTTGAAGCGTGTGCAGGGTGGTGTTCATGGAGCCTTTACCCGAATACTGACGTATTATCAGGTAAATTCTCGGCTAACCAATCGTAAGGAATCAAAATTTAAATTTTGAGCTGATTTTACAGTTTAAGGAAAAGTTTCATGAACAAAACGAAACGAGTAAGAAAGAGTTTTGCCAAAATCGGTGAGATTGTCAGTAAACCGCATCTTATTGAAATGCAGCGTTTATCTTATGAACAGTTTTTGCAGCGTAATGTTGATGACCCTGACGATCGAGAAGATAAAGGGCTGCAGGCAGTTTTTAAGTCAGTTTTTCCAATAGAAGATTTTAACGGGCTGTGTACCTTGGAATTTGTCAATTATATTTTTGGTGAACCAAAGTATACGGTGGCAGAATGCGTTGAGCGTGGCATGACGCATGATGTCCCTATTAAAATTACTGTTCGGCTGGTATCATTTGATGTTGATCCTGACAGTGGTGTACAGTCTATTCGTGATATAAAGGAACAGGCCGTATATCTCGGCAGCATTCCCCTGATGACCAAGTCCGGGGTATTTATAGTCAATGGCACTGAGCGGGTAATTGTCAGTCAGTTACAGAGATCGCCGGGACTTTTTTATGCTCATGATAAGGGTAAGAGCCATTCTACCGGCAAGCTTCTGTATTCTGCCAGGATAATTCCGGTTCGCGGTTCCTGGGTAGATATGGAGTTTGACGCCAAGGATATTCTGCATGTCAGGATTGATCGTCGCCGTAAATTTCCGATTTCTACCTTGCTGAAGGCTCTCGGATATAATGCTTCGGAATTATTAAGGTTTTTTTATTCGGTTGATAAAATTTTCTTACGTGAGGGGAAAATATATAAATCCTTTGACCCGGCAAATGTTGTCGGTGAACGTGCCCCTCATGATTTAATAAATAAGGAGACCGGCGATGTAATTGCTAAAAAAGGTCGTAAGATCGGCAAGGGGCTGGCTAAAAAACTAGCTAAAGCCGGTATTGAGGAATTAGAAATTGAGCAGGATTCTTTGTTGGGAAAAAGAGTTGCTGATGATATTTTTCATCCGGTCAATAATGAACTTATCCTGCCCTGTAATACCGAAATAACAGAATCTTTTCTCGCTGATTTGAATGAAGCCGGAATAGAGTCTTTTGAGATTCTCAATATTGATGGAATTAAGGTGACGGATTCGTTCTGCCGTACTCTTGCCCTGGATAAGGCCATAACCACTGAAGATGCCCTGCTCGAGATATATCGGCGTCTGCGGCCAAGCAGTCCTCCAACCCCTGAGATTGCTGAGACTTTTTTTAATAATCTTTTCTTTAACCCTGATACTTATGATCTTTCTGTTGTCGGTCGATTTAAGATTAACGCCAAGCTGGGTGTTGATACGGATATTTCCGTCAAAACCTTGACCAAAGAAGATATTATGCTTGCAGTCCGTTACCTGGTGCGTTTGAAAGACGCGCAGGGGGCGGTTGACGACATTGATCATCTTGGTAATCGGCGGGTGCGTACTGTTGGCGAGCTGGTTGAAAATCAATATCGGATAGGTCTTGTCCGGATGGAGCGGGCCATCAGGGAGCGGATGAGTCTTCAGGAGGTTGAGACCCTGATGCCCCATGATCTGATTAATCCCAAGCCGATAACTGCAGCAATCAAGGAGTTTTTTGGTACCAGCCAGTTGTCCCAGTTTATGGATCAGACTAATCCTCTCTCTGAAGTGACCCATAAACGCCGGCTCAGCGCTCTGGGACCTGGTGGTTTGTCAAGGGAGCGGGCCGGTTTTGAGGTGCGGGATGTTCATCCTACCCACTATGGTCGTATCTGTCCGGTTGAAACCCCTGAGGGGCCGAATATAGGCCTGATTGTTTCCCTGGCTACCTATGCTAAAGTCAACCAGTTTGGTTTTATTGAAACTCCTTATCGTAAAGTTGAAAATCGTAAAGTTACTGATGATGTAAAATATATGACCGCACTTGATGAGCAGAAGAATGTTATAGCTTCCGCTCTGGCGCCGGTTGATGAAAAAGGAATGCTGCTCGAAGGCAATCTGATTGCCAGAGAGGAAGGAGAGGTCGTAATTACCACGTCCGACAAGATCAGCGCCATGGATGTGTCGCCAAACCAACTGGTAAGTGTTGCAGCCTCGCTGGTTCCTTTCCTGGAAAATGACGATGCTAACCGGGCCTTGATGGGATCAAACATGCAGCGCCAGGGAGTCCCGCTCCTGAGGACTGCCGCGCCTCTGGTTGGAACCGGCCTGGAAGCTGTTGTTGCCCGTGATTCCGGGGTTTGCCTGTTGGCCGGCGGAAGTGGCGTGGTTGAGGAGGTTGACGCTAATCGGGTTGTTGTCCGTTATGATGAGGCAGGCACTGATGGCTTTGATACGGGGGTAGGTATATACCGTCTGGATAAGTACCGGAAGTCAAATCAGTCAACCTGTTTTACCCAGCGGGCCCTGGTCTTGCCGGGGCAGAGAATTAAGAAAAATGATATCCTGGCTGATGGGCCGGGGATAGAGCAGGGAGAACTGGCTCTTGGTAAAAATGTTACCATCGCCTTTATGCCCTGGCGAGGTTACAATTTTGAGGATTCTATCCTGGTAAGTGAGGAGTTGTTGAAAAATGATACATATACTTCACTGCATATTGAGGTTTTTGAGACCGTTGCCCGTGACACCAAACTGGGCAAGGAAGAGATAACCAGGGATATTCCCAATGTCAGTGAAGACAGTCTGCGGAACCTTGATGACAGCGGGGTGGTGCGGATTGGTGCTGAGATAAAACCAGGCGACACCATGGTTGGTAAGGTAACTCCCAAGGGAGAGACCCAGTTGTCGCCCGAGGAGAAACTTTTGCGGGCTATTTTTGGAGAAAAAGCCGGTGATGTCAAGGATACCTCACTGCGGGTACCGCCTGGAGTAGAAGGGGTGGTAATTGATGCTAAGGTTTTTTCTCGTAAAGGAGTGGAAAAAGATGAGCGATCACTGGCCATTGAAGAGATGGAAGTGGCCCGGCTCAGTAAAGACATGGACGATGAGATAAGCTGCCTGCAGAAAGGGGTCAGGCACGGCCTGGCAGAAATTCTCTCCGGCCAGAAGGCTTTATCTGCAGTTGTTTCCCGGGAAGGTGGTATTCTGCTTGAAGAGGGCCGGGAGATTAGCCTGGATCTGCTTTATAAGTTATCTATTTCTCGAATTAAACGGCTTGATTATTCAAACCGGGAAGAGTTTGAGGATGTCATAGAGACTATGTATGAGCGTTATAATCGTCAGGTTAATCAGGTAAAAAAACGTTGTGAAGCCAGGATTGACCGGTTGCGTAAAGGTGATGATCTGCCGCCGGGGGTTATTAAAATGGTCAAGATCTACGTGGCAACCAAGCGGAAATTATCTGTCGGGGATAAAATGGCAGGGCGGCATGGCAACAAGGGTGTTGTCTCCCGGCTTTTACCAGTAGAAGACATGCCGTATTTTGAAGATGGTACCCCGGTTGACATGGTTTTAAATCCCCTTGGCGTTCCTTCCCGGATGAATGTCGGGCAGATTCTTGAAACGCATCTGGGCTTTGCCGGTAAGAGGCTTGGTGAGCAACTGGCAGCCATGGCAGAAAAAAGAGATAATTCTGCTATCAAGAAAAAACTTCAGGTTATTTATTCAGAGGAAGAATATAAAAGTTTAACTGAAAATTTTGCTGATGATGAACTGCATGAGCTGGCCCGGCAGTGTGGACGGGGACTTCATGTGGCCACCCCTGTTTTTGATGGTGCGGTGGAAAGTGAAATCCGGCAGATGCTGGTTGAGTCCGGGGTTGATGAGGTAGGGCAGTCAATACTGTATGATGGAATGACCGGGGAAAAATTTGAGAATCCGGTTACAGTTGGGGTCATGTACGTCATGAAGCTTCATCATCTTGTTGATGATAAAATTCATGCCAGGTCTACCGGGCCTTATTCCCTGGTTACCCAGCAGCCCCTGGGTGGTAAGGCCCAGTTTGGCGGCCAGCGCCTGGGAGAGATGGAGGTCTGGGCGATGGAGGCCTATGGCGCTGCCTATACATTGCAGGAATTTTTGACGGTTAAATCGGATGATGTCGCAGGCCGTACCAAGATGTATGAGAAAATAGTCAAAGGTAATAATTTTCTTGAGGCTGGCCTGCCGGAATCGTTCAACGTCCTGATTAAAGAGCTGCAGGGGCTTTGCTTAGATATGGAACTTTTAAACGATTAAAATTTTGGGGCAAGACAACTGTCCGGGCAAGAAAACATTAACTTTTTGTTTTCCTGCTTCCGGCTGCTGTTTTTTGTCCTCTGACTTCTGACATAGGTGCGTCGTGGAAGAACTTTTTAGTTTTTTTACCAAAGAAAAAAAACCGGTAAAATTTAAACGGGTTAGAATCTCTCTGGCTTCTCCTGAAAAAATCAGGGACTGGTCCCATGGTGAGGTAAAAAAGCCGGAGACCATTAATTATCGGACATTCAAGCCGGAACGTGACGGCCTTTTCTGTGCCAAAATTTTTGGCCCGGTTAAGGATTACGAGTGTAACTGCGGGAAATATAAGCGCATGAAACACCGGGGTGTTGTCTGTGAAAAATGTGGAGTGGAGGTGATTCAATCAAAGGTGAGGCGCGAACGTCTCGGCCACATTGAACTTGCCGCCCCTGTCGCCCATATCTGGTTTTTAAAAAGTCTGCCCAGCAAGATAGGTAATCTTTGCGATATGACATTGAAGAACCTGGAAAGGGTTCTTTATTTTGATTCCTATGTTGTGGTCAGGTCAGATGAGCCTTCTATTCCTGTCGGCGGATTGCTGAATGAAGAGCAGTACCGTTTAAACAGGGAAGAGTTTCCTGGTAAATTTCGAGTGGGAATTGGGGCTGAGGCTATCAGGGATATTCTTAAGCATCTTGATTTAAACGAGCTGTCTGAAATATTAAGGGAGGAGATGCGCACTACAGGATCTGAGGCCAAGCGCAAAAAACTGGCCAAACGGCTAAATGTCGTCGAAGCCTTCCGGGATTCGGGCAATAGACCGGAATGGATGATTTTAAAGGTTATTCCGGTACTGCCTCCCGACCTTCGGCCTCTTGTACCCCTGGAAGGGGGACGATTTGCCACATCTGATCTTAATGATCTTTATCGCCGGGTAATTAACCGTAACAATCGTTTGAAAAGGCTGCTTGAACTTGACGCCCCGGAAATTATTATCCGTAACGAGAAACGAATGCTTCAGGAGGCGGTTGATGTCCTCTTTGATAATGGACGTCGGGGCAAAACTATTACCGGGCCCAACAAAAGACCGCTTAAATCCTTGAGCGATATGCTGAAAGGCAAACAGGGTCGTTTTCGCCAGAACCTGCTGGGTAAACGGGTTGATTACTCTGGCCGTACTGTTATTATTGTCGGTCCTCACCTTCGCCTGCATCAGTGCGGACTGCCGAAGAAGATGGCTCTGGAGCTTTTTAAACCCTATATATACAATAAACTGGAAAATCTGGGCCATGTGACAACGATCAAGAGTGCCAGAAAAATGGTTGAAAAAGGCACCCAGGAAGTATGGGATGTCCTTGATGATGTGGTTCGGGAATATCCTATTATTCTGAACAGGGCGCCAACCCTTCATCGTCTGGGCATGCAGGCCTTTGAACCGGTACTTATAGAAGGCAAGGCCATTCAGCTTCATCCCCTGGTCTGCGCCGCATTTAATGCTGATTTTGACGGCGATCAGATGGCTGTTCATCTTCCCCTTACGGTTGAGGCCCAGGTTGAGGCCAGGGTGTTGATGATGTCAACCAACAATATCCTCTCACCAGCTAATGGTGAACCGATTATTGTGCCCAGCCAGGATGTGGTTCTGGGCCTTTATTACATGAGTCGGGAGCGCCTCCTGGTAAAGGGAGAAGGCAAGTGTTTTTCCACCCCGGAAGAGGCTCGTATTGCCTATGACCATGGGGTAGTGCATCTCCAGGCCAGAGTAAAGGTCAGGATCGATGGTGTATTGATAGATACAACGGTTGGCCGGGTTATTCTTGGTGAATTGCTGCCTGATAAGGTTCCTTTTGCCGAGGTTAACAAGGTGATGAGTAAAAAAGTTCTTGCCAGACTTATCGACTTTTCTTATCGCCATGCCGGCACTAAAGCCACGGTTATTCTCAGCGACAGATTAAAAGATACCGGCTACGAGTTTGCCACCAAGGCGGCAATTTCCATCTGTATTAATGATATGCAGATTCCGGTAAGCAAGGATGAAATTCTGGCTAAAGCGGAAAAAAATGTCCTGGATGTGGAAATTCAATATTCTGATGGCCTGATTACCGCCGGTGAGAAATATAATAAGGTCGTTGATATCTGGTCCCGGGCCACGGATGATGTTGCCAGGGAAATGATGACCGAGTTGAGTGTTCAGTATCTTCGAGACAAAGATGGAAACCTGCTTGAAACTCCAAGCTTTAATCCAATTTTTATTATGGCCGATTCCGGAGCCAGGGGCAGCAAGGATCAGATTCGTCAGCTTGCCGGGATGCGCGGCTTGATGGCTAAACCTTCCGGCGAGATTATTGAGTCACCGATTAAGGCTAATTTCCGGGAAGGGCTGAATGTGCTGGAGTATTTTATTTCAACCCATGGAGCTCGGAAAGGTCTGGCTGATACGGCACTGAAAACAGCCAACTCCGGATATTTGACCAGGCGGCTGGTTGATGTTGCCCAGGATTCAACTATTGTAGATAAAGATTGTCAAACCCTGGACGGCATTATGGCCGAACCTTTAGTTGAAGGTGGAGAAATTATCCAGAAGGTCGGCGAACGTATTTTGGGACGGGTAGCGCTGGAGGATGTTATTGATCCCTTTACCGGCGAACTTATAGTTAAAGCTAATGAAGAGTTTACTGAAGAGAAGGTTGAGTTTATTGAAAAAGCGGGAATAGATAGAATTATGATAAGGTCGGTGTTGACCTGTCAGTCAAAACGCGGAGTCTGTACCAAGTGTTATGGCCGTGATCTTGGTCGTGGCCATATGGTAAATATTGGTGAGGCTGTTGGAATTATTGCGGCCCAGTCCATTGGTGAGCCTGGTACCCAGTTGACCATGCGGACTTTCCATATTGGTGGTACGGCTAGTCGTAGTATTGAGCAGGCAGAGGTTCGCAGCCAGTTCGGCGGCACCTTGAAGTTTCACAATCTTCATTATGTAACCAGTACTGACGGTAAAATGATTGTTATGAATCGTAATGGTGAGATAAGTGTTCTTGGCTCCAAGGGCAGGGAACGTGAACGTTACCAGTTAACCTATGGAGCCCAGATTCATGTCGCTGATGGAGTAAAAGTTGAAGCTGATGACTTGATTGCCGACTGGGATCCTTTTACTATTCCTATTGTCAGCGAGGTTGCCGGTAAGGTCAAATATGCTGAAATTATCGAGGGGACTACCATGCAGGAACGGATTGACCCCATAACCGGCAAATCAAGCCATATAATTATTCCCACCAAGGTCAGCCAGATTAATCCCAGCATTTCCCTGAAGGACGAAAACGGCAAAGCCTTGAAACTTCCTAATTCCAAAAGTCCGGCGCGTTACAGCCTGCCGGTTGGTACTATTATAATGGTAGAGGAAGGAGAGGTTATTCAGGCCGGCAGTATCCTTGGTAAAATTCCCAGGGAAACGACCAAGACCAAGGATATTACCGGTGGTCTGCCCAGGGTAGCCGAGCTTTTTGAAGTACGGAAACCCAAAGAATTGGCCGTAATTACCGAGATTGACGGTCGGATAAGTTTTGGAAATGACCTGAAAGGCAAGAAACGGGTAGTTGTTACTCCCGAGCTTGGCAAGGCCAGGGAATATCTTATTCCCAAGGGTAAACATATAAGCGTCCATGAGGGTGATTATGTCAAGGCCGGCGAGGCATTGATGGATGGTTCGCCTGATCCCAATGACATCCTTCGGGTAATGGGGGTTAAGGAATTGGCCAAGTTCCTGGTTAATGAAATCCAGGAGGTCTACCGGTTGCAGGGGGTAAAGATCAACGATAAACATATTGAGGTTATTGTCCGGCAGATGTTACGCCGTGTCCAGATAACCGGAGTTGGCGAAAGTACTTTTATGCTTGGAGAGCAGGTAGAATGGTGGAAGTTTAAAGGCGCAAATGAACAACTCCTCAAAGAAGGCCGGCAGCCCGCGGTTGCTGAACCCCTTCTCCTCGGAGTAACAAAGGCCTCCTTAAGTACAGACAGCTTTATCTCTGCCGCTTCCTTCCAGGAAACGACCAAGGTTCTGACTAATGCCGCCATGGCCGGTAAGGTTGATCATCTTGTCGGTTTAAAGGAAAATGTCATTATGGGACGACTTGTACCTGCCGGAACAGGACGTCTTGACCGTTATTCACTGGATAAAGTCAAATAAGGGGCTCACTCAAAAATAACTTCGCATTCTAAATGTCCACATTACACCTTATCTCTACTGATTTATTTGTAACTATTCAGGTAGGGGCGAAAAACTGCCCAAACCACTGACCTGTAACTGTTCAGAGGTAAGTGAACGAAGAGAGACTCCGTGTGCTTTAGCTGTGCGTGATAAGGCTGGCACCCATACTACGGGCATAAACTTCGCATACTAATAATGCTATGTAAGACAGACTTATCGCGTGCAGGTAAGCGCAGAATCCGGATGAAGTGCAAAGGAACAGCGCTTATAAAGTACACCCAGCCGGCGACAACCCCATAACTGTTAAGGATTCAGGTACGCCGCCATGTACGCGCTTTACGCCCTGCGATATACATCGGTATTGCACAGGGCTAAAGCGAGTGCAGGGTGGTATGGGGCGCTTACCCCATCAGTAGTTATGTTGAATATAGTGAAAGATCACGTATTTTCAGAAATTACCGGGAAGAAAAAAGGCGAAGACTTGCAGGCATTTCGTGGCAGCGTCATAAACTAATTGGCGAACGACAAGGAAATTTATGAATTTATGTTAGAAGTGAAAGTAACATGTTCCAGCTTCCTTCTGGATCAGCCTTAAATAGAGGATGACTCTGTTTTTTTCTTCCTGGCCGGCGGTAAAAATGGCCTTGACATCAAGCAAATGTTCGGGTATGTATTGCGTTTCTCGTTCGTATGAGAATATAGAAATTATTTAGTAACTATTCAGGTAGGGGGCGAAAAACTGCCCAAACCACCGACCTGTAACTGTTCAGAGGTAAGCGAACGTAGTGAGACTCCGTGTGCTGTAGCTGTGCGTGATCAGGCTGGCACCCCATACTACGGGCATAAACTTCGCATACTAATGCTATGTAAGACAGACTTATCGCGTCCAGATGAAGTGCAGCTGAATAGTTACCTATTTTTTTAAAAAAGAGTTAAGGAGTTATGTAAATGCCAACCATCAATCAGTTGATTCGCCAGGGCCGTAAAAAATCAATTAAGCGAACAAATACACCGGCTTTGAAAGGATCACCCCAGAAACGTGGTGTTTGTGTACGTGTTTATACTACAACCCCGAAAAAACCTAATTCGGCACTGAGAAAAGTCGCCAGGGTTCGATTGACAAATGGTATTGAAGTGACTTCATATATCCCGGGGATCGGTCATAACCTTCAAGAGCATTCAGTTGTCCTGATCAGGGGAGGCAGGGTGAAGGATCTGCCTGGTGTCCGCTATCATGTTGTCAGGGGAACGCTTGACACTCTCGGGGTTTCAGAACGGCGGAAAGGCCGCTCCAAGTATGGAGCAAAACGACCTAAATAATGCCGGAAGTAATTTGTAACTATTCAGGCAGGGCGAAAAACTGCCCCAACCACAGACCTGTAAATGTTCAGAGGTAAGCGAACGAAGTAAGACTCCGTGTGATTTAGATGTGCCTGATAAGGCCGGTGCAGCATACTAATGCTATGTAAGACAGACATATCGCGTGCAGGTAAGCGCAGACTCCGGATGAAGTGCAGCAGAATAGTTACAGTAATTTTAGCCTTAATTGATAGTTTATTCGGAGTTTTTCAGCAGAAATTTAGGTGTAAGGTTCTACGCTTTTTTTCAAGACTTTGCTTGGAAAAAAGAGGCCTTTGGCAATAAATTGCTGCATAGTAACTCAAGAAAAATCAGTCTCTGTAGGAGCTCAGCCCCTGAGCGATAAAACATGATGCAGAGCTCACAGCATGGATCGCCCAGAGGGCTGGGCTCCTACAAACTTTATTATCACCTTAGGCCGAGGTCGTTGACTTAGCTGACATGTCGATATTATAAGAAATTATAAAATCGACATAAAATTGGTTATTGACAGGCTGTAAGCGCCTGATCTTAAGGTGTCCAGAGAAGGAGCAAGTTGAAATGCCAAGACGCAAATTGGTGGCCAAGAGGCCTATAACGCCTGATTCCCGTTACAACAGTCCTCTTGTTGCAAAGTTTATAAATGGTTTAATGCAGCGCGGCAAAAAAAATATTGCCAGTAAAATATTTTACGATGCCATGGATATTGTCAAGGACAGAATAGCTGACAGTGAACCTCTTGAAGTGTTTGAAAAAGCCATGGAACAGGTACGGCCGAGAGTTGAAGTGAAGTCACGCCGGGTAGGTGGCGCAACCTATCAGGTTCCTATTGAGGTCAGGCCCGAACGTCGAAATGCTCTGGCAATTCGTTGGCTGGTACTTTTCGCTCAGAAAAGATCCGGGAAAACCATGGCGGATAAGCTGGCTTCAGAATTTACCGATGCTTTTAATAATCGGGGGGCTTCTGTTAAAAAGCGGGAAGATACTCATAAAATGGCAGAGGCGAACAAGGCGTTTGCTCATTATCGCTGGTAAGACCTGAAGTGGTGAAGCCTTGAATCACATTTTATTTTTATCCTGGTTGACAGGAAACCAGAACCCGGTTATAAAAGCTGGGTTCTTTGTTTTTTGATTACAAACTTGGCGTTTTTTTAATTTTTTTCATTGAAATGTTTTCTTCTTAAAATTCGAGCTGGTTGTTATTTGCCTGGATTGTGTCATAATTTATAGACATTTTTTCTTAAAATAACACAGAGTTGGGTGAAAGGGGCATTCTCGGACAGGCTCCTGGAGATGACCAGAGAATTAAGATATGTCAGCAAGCATCTCTCTAGCCCGGATTCGTAATATAGGCATAATGGCTCATATAGATGCCGGGAAGACAACAACAACTGAAAGAATTCTTTATTATACGGGCCGATCGCATAAAATCGGTGAAGTTCATGATGGCGCTGCTATTATGGACTGGATGGAACAGGAGCAGGAGCGAGGGATAACAATCACCTCGGCAGCAACTACCTGCACCTGGAAAAAATATCAAATAAACATAATTGATACCCCGGGACATGTCGATTTTACAGTGGAAGTAGAACGATGTCTGCGAGTATTAGACGGGGTAGTCGCAGTATTCTGTGCAGTTGGTGGGGTGGAACCTCAGTCGGAAACAGTTTGGCGTCAGGCTGATAAATATTCAATTCCACGAATTGCTTTTGTTAACAAGATGGATCGTATTGGCGCAGATTATGATCGCTGTGTGAATATGATTTCTGAACGCCTGGGCTCAAATCCACTGCCGATTCAGATTCCGGTTGGTAGTGAGGATAATTTCAGCGCTGTTATAGATCTCATTGAAGGAAGGATGCTGCACTTTGATGAAGATTCCCAGGGGCAGAAGGTTATACAAGAAGATATCCCAGAAGATCACCTGGAAACATTCACGGCTGCACGAATGGCCCTTATCGAGAAGCTGGCCGACTTCGATGAGGGGGTCATGGAAAAATATCTGGAAGAAGAAGCTGTTTCAGCAGAGGAAATCCGGCGGGTTATCCGGAAAGCAACTCTGGATCTTGAGGTTGTTCCTGTCCTATGCGGCAGCGCCTTTAAGAACAAAGGCGTACAACCTTTATTGGATTCTGTTGTAGATTATCTGCCATCGCCAACTGATATTCCCCCGGTTGAGGGAGTTAACAGTAAAGGTGTGGTGGAAATAAGGAAAACCGGGGCCAGTGAAAAATTTTGTGCCTTAGTCTTTAAAATTATTTCGGATCCATTTGTCGGAAACCTGGCTTACATAAGGGTTTACTCCGGTAAGGTAACAACAGGTGGAAAATTATTTAATCCCTTAAAGCGAAAGCAGGAAAAAGTTGGTCGTATCGTCAAGATGCACTCCAATAAACGCTCAGAGGTTAAAGAATTAGGGCCTGGAGATATAGGTGCTTTAGTAGGCCTTCGATTTACGACAACCGGGGAAACTCTCTGCGCTCCCGGTGATACTTTACTACTGGACACCATGGAGTTCCCGGAACCGGTTATAAGTATTGCCATTGAACCTAAGGGTAAAGCTGACCAGGAAAAGTTGAATGACAGTCTGGCCAAGATTTCCATGGAGGATCCGTCCTTCAAAGTGGCAGTTGACCCTGACAGCGGCCAGACAATAATATCCGGAATGGGTGAACTTCACCTGGATATTATTGTTGAACGTCTTGTCCGGGAATTTAAGGTAGAGGCTAATGTCGGTAAACCCCAGGTAGCCTATAAGGAATCAATCAGTAAAAAGGCCAGAGGAGAAGGAGAGTTCATTCAGCAGGGTGGTACCGGCCAGTATGGTCATGTCATTCTTGAAGTTGAGCCCCTTGATCGAGGCAGTGATTTTGAGTTTAAGACAGATATTACTAAAGACTCAATTCCAATTGAATACCTCCCGGCGATTAAGAACAGTGTAAAAGGAAGTCTTGACGCCGGAGCATTGATTGGCTATCCGGTAGTCGATATCAGGGTTAACCTGATTGGCGGATCTTATCATGAAGAAGATTCTACCGAACAGGCGTTTGGTGTTGCCGGAGCAATGGCGTTTCGCCAGGCACTGAATAATGCCGTGCCGATTCTGCTTGAACCTGTTATGGCGATTGAGGTAACCTCCCCTGATGAGTATATGGGAGATGCCATCTCAGATTTGAACAGCAAGCGGGCCAGAATCGTTGGAATGGACAGTTTGGAAAATGGCATACAGGTTATTAAGGCACAGGTTCCGCTGGCTGAAATGTTTGGCTATTCAACTGATTTGAGATCCGCGACCCAGGGGCGGGCTTCATTTACCATGCAGTTGTCATGTTATGAACAGGTTCCAGAGGCGATAGCTCAGAAAATTGTTAAAAAAGTCAGGGGATTGGAATAATAGTGCCTTATATTACTTCATTTGGCCCTGCGCCGTATACTGCGATCTGTAAGCAGTTCACTGATGAATCATTTACAGGCTTAAGTTTTGCGAAGATTTGCTTTCCTGGTGAACGCTTACGACAAGGTTATCCCTGTCACTGAATTTGAAAATAGAGTGAGGAAAAGATCATGGCGAAAGAAAAATTTGAAAGAACAAAACCCCACGTCAATATAGGCACCATCGGACATATCGATCATGGTAAGACCACGCTGACCTCAG
>JANTFJ010000006.1 GCA_024763495.1 Desulfobulbaceae bacterium
CGTTTAAACGCCGCGATATACCTGATGTATTATCGCGAGCGTTGAAACGGGCACATGGCGGCATCCCTGAAACGCTTACAGGCCGTGCCTTCTCAAAGTCAATGTGTGGTTTATTGATCGCTATCGGTTGTTGAGAGGGCCGCAGCCTGCTGAAATAGTCGTACTGATAATAATAAAAGCAAGCCTCATAAATAATAAAATTAATTTTTTGTCAAAAAATTCTATTGCAGTCAAAAAATGGACACCCGGCAGTCAGGAATACGGCGGAAATTTTTGCCTATTATCCCTGCTTTTCCTGTTAACGATTTATCCGTAAATAAATCAGCTGAGCCTGGATCATCACTCCTGTAAAACAGATCCGGATTACCCGCAATCACAAAAGTTAACAGTGAAACGGAAATGTGGGGGGTTGCCGCGAAATAACTATCCCCTTGTAAAGTCGGACAATTTGCCATTTTAAATGCCTGTGCTGATTTTTCTGATTCCGGTTATTTTAAAAAATACTATTCCTGGACAGCCTTCTTTGCCTCGCTTGTAAACATAATAAATCCTGTTGCCATACCTGAATATCTGAGGCGAGATATTAAGAGCTGTCTTTTAAAATAATATTGTTCAGGTATTGGAAAAGCATTTATTGTGCCAGTATTACACGCTGACGTTGAACTTTGGTCCGGAATCTAGATATCTCTTTAGTTCCTGACAATATAAGTAAGCCTTTTGCTCATGGATTTGCTTATAGCGTTGTATCGGTATTCCTGGCAAATAACACAAAAAGGTTGCCAAACCCGAATTTGATATTATATTTATTCAGTTCAGTATATTTTTAGTGCCTTATTGCGGAAAAGGATAGCGATAAATATGGTACTGAAAACAGCCCCGCAAAGTATGATTTCATTTTTCTGTTTTAGCGGGTTAGAATATTAAATCCTTCATGGAGGCCACATATACATGGCGCGTATTACAGTTGAAGACTGTCTGGCCCAGATTGGCAATGAAAATCGTTTTATACTTATTCATCTGGCTGTCGCCCGGATAAAACAGCATCGTAAAGGCCAGGAATTTCTGGCCAAGGGTAAAAATAAAGAAATAGTTATGACTCTTAGAGAAATTGCCGCAGGAAGGGTAACTTTTGACAATATCAAAGACTTGAAACAGCAATTTCAAAAACAACTTGCAGCAGAAAAAGAAGAGCAGATAATGCTTGAAGCTGAGGCTGCCGCAACAGCAGCCGGAGCTCCGGCCTGATCATCCTCAGATATAAACTATGAGTAAAAATTTTTATGAAATTTTAGGGGTTTCAGAAGACGCAAGCGCTGCTGAAATCAAAAAGTGTTATCGTAAGCTGGCCATGAAATATCATCCGGATCGTAACCCGGACGATAAAGCCGCGGAAGAAAAATTCAAGGACGCGGCTGAGGCTTATGAAGTCCTCGGTGACCTGGAGAAAAGACAGATATATGACCGCTATGGCGAAGAGGGATTGCGTAGCAGCGGATACCAGGGGCCTGGGAATTTTAATGATATTTTTTCAAGCTTTGGTGATGTTTTTGAAGATCTGTTCGGTTTCGGCGGCGGTCAGCAACAGCGAAACGGCCCAGCTCCAGGGGCTGATTTACGTTATGATCTGACTATAACCTTTCTGCAGGCAGTTCACGGAATAAAAAAAGAAGTTGAAATTAATAAACGTGACACCTGCTGGACATGTGAAGGCACGGGAATAAGACCTGGATACAAAAGCAAGACTTGTCCTTATTGTCATGGTAAGGGCCAGATTCTTCGCACCCAGGGATTTTTTCGGGTCAGTTCACCATGTCCTGAATGTCATGGCCAGGGCCGGATCATTACAGATCCCTGTAATGATTGCGACGGCACCGGCCTTATTCATAAAACCAAAAAAGTTTCGCTGAAAATTCCAGCCGGGGTTGACCATGGCGCCCGTATGCGTCTCCGGGGGGAGGGCGAGGCAGGCCGCAACGGCGGCCCTCCCGGGGATCTCTATGTCGTTATCCATGTTCAACCCCATGATTTTTTTAAAAGGGATGGAGACAATATTTATTGTCAATTGCCGATTTCCATGATTCAGGCAGCCTTAGGCTGTGAATTTGACGTGCCGACTGTTGATGGCAAGACAAAATTAAAAATACCGGCCGGTACCCAGACAGGACAACGTTTTACCCTTGCCGGTGAGGGGGTTGTCAGTCTCCGGGGGCATGGCCGGGGAGATATGATTGCGGAAGTTAAAGTGACCACGCCAACCAACCTGAATGAACGACAAAAAGAGCTTCTCAAGGAATTTGCTGAACATGAGAATGATAAAGAAGACGATGAAGGTGAGGGCTTTTTTAAAAAATTGTTCAGTTTTGCTTCTTAGTGACTCAGGGGCTTATCGCGCGTGTTTTATATCCTGATTTTTTTCCAGTGTATCGCTTGGTTGCTGCTTTTTTCAGGAGCAATCTCTAAGGTGTGTTTACTATTATGAACAGCAAATCAGGCAAAGAAACAGCCCGGCAGTTTTCTCATTTTGATGATGCCGGTAATGCCCGGATGGTTGATGTCAGCAAAAAACAGGATACTGTTCGTGAAGCCACTGCCGCCGGGGAAGTTGAAATGTCGGCAGAGTGTTTTCAGCTTGTCCGTCAAGGGCAGATAGCTAAAGGAGATGTCCTTGGTGTCGCTCGGATTGCCGGAATTATGGCAGCCAAAAAGGTTGACGATCTGATTCCATTGACTCATCCCTTACCGATAAGCAAGGCAGAGATTGACTTTACTTTTCAACCGACAGCAAATATTATTGAAATAAAGGCCACTGTGGGGATAACCGGGAAAACCGGGGTGGAGATGGAGGCACTCAGCGCTGTTTCCATTGCCGCATTGACAATTTATGATATGTGTAAATCAGTCGATAAATCAATGAGAATCAGCAATGTCAGACTGTTGGTCAAATCCGGCGGTAAAAGCGGAACTTTTGTTCGTTTGAACGACAAGCGGGGATATTAAGCAAAAATGGATCAATAATTAGTGATGATCCAGGAGATAAGGCCATGAACAAGAAAGATTTGGCGTACTTCGAAGAAAGATTAAATGAATTGAAAAATGAACTGTTGTCCGGGGCAGATAAAACTATCTCAGAAATGACAGATCATAATGATAATTACCCAGATCCTACTGACAGAGCTTCTGCTGAGTCAGACCGTAATTTTGAGTTGCGCATCCGTGACCGGGAACGGAAACTGCTTGCCAAGGTTAATTCAGCCCTTGAAAGGATAAAGGACGAGTCCTATGGTATTTGCGATGACTGTGGTGACGACATAAGTCGAGCTCGTCTTGAAGCGCGACCGGTAACTACGCTCTGTATAGAATGTAAGACTGCACAGGAACATCTGGAAAAGTCCAAGGCGGGCTGATTGACGGGGAATTATGCCGGAATTACGCAAAGATCCTGTCTTGGGGCGCTGGATTATTATCGCCCAGGAACGGGGAAAACGACCTACTGATTTTATTATTGAAAAAAGCGAAAGCAAGGGGGGCTTCTGTCCTCTCTGTCCCGGCAATGAAAAAACAACGCCTGCCGAGGTGCTGCGCTATGGCGGTGGGGCGCCAAATACTCCGGGCTGGGATCTGCGGGTAGTGCCGAATAAATATCCGGCCCTGGTGATTGAAGGAGAGCTTGACAAGGAAGGCGAGGGCCTTTATGACAAAATGAACGGCATCGGTGCTCATGAAGTTATCATTGAGACGCCGAACCACAATGAAACATTTATCAGTCTTGAACCGGAGCGGATGATTAATGTCTTTCTCGCCTATCGCGACCGCCTCGTTGATTTAGGCAAGGATCCTCGTTTTCAATATGTGATGATTTTTAAAAATTACGGCCGGGCTGCCGGTGCTTCTCTGGAACATTCTCACTCCCAGCTGGTTGCTCTGCCGATTCAGCCGAGAATGATCGTTTCGGAGCTGGCCGGCAGTCTTTCTTATTTTCGCTATAAGGAACGCTGCGTATTCTGTGATATAGTCAGGCAGGAAATCAACCAGGATGTCCGGGTCGTCTGCCGCAATGATTATTTTCTCTCAATTACCCCATACGCGCCCCGTTCTCCTTTTGAAATGTGGATTTTGCCCAGATCTCACTCCTCATCTTATATTGAGCAGGACGATGAATCGTTCCGGGCTTTGACCGCGATTTTTTCTGAAAGCATGCTGCGGCTGGAAAAGTGCATTCCCAATGTGCCGTACAATTTTGTCCTCCATACATCTCCCTTACGTTCTGCTCCCCTGGAACATTATCACTGGCATTTTGAAATCATGCCCAAGCTTACCCAGATTGCCGGTTTTGAATGGGGATCAGGCTTTTATATAAATCCCACACCGCCGGAGGACGCGGCCCGTTATCTTCGTGAACAGGATATATAATCAGGTGTAACCGTTAAAGACAGGGCATAAACTCCGACTCCGAGGCATTTTGAAAAAATAATCGTAACTATTCAGGTAGGGGCGAAAAACTGCTCAAACCACCGACCTGTAACTGTTCAGATGTGCTTTAGCTGTGCGTGATAAGGCTAGTGAGTAGTTATAACAGAGGTTGATCATGAAGAAGATATTACTAGTTGATGATGAAGAGAGTATCCATTTGCTTTACCGGGAAGAGCTGGAAGAGGAGGGCTATGAAGTACATTCCGTCCTGTCAGCCGAGGATGCCCTGGAACAGCTTAATATTATTTCACCGGATCTTGTCATTCTTGACATCAACATGCCGGGAATGAACGGTATTGACGCCCTGCGACGAATGAAAGAAATGTATCCGAATATGCCGGTTATTCTCAGTTCTGCCTACCAGGAATTCAAACAGGATTTATCCTCGTGGGCTTCTGATGATTATATTGTCAAATCTTCCAATCTGGATGAGCTGAAGGCTGCGGTTCGCCGCCACATTTCCTGATATCCTGTCCCGTGTCCGCTGAATTGATATTATGAAAGATATCCAGAGCCAGACTGACCATCGGCGGATAAATATCAGGAGGGTTGGAATCAAGGAAATATCCTACCCGATTACTGTTCTTGACAAGGCCAGGAAGGAACAGAAAACCGTGGCCAGGGTCAATATGTATGTTAATCTGCCCCATCAGTTCAAGGGCACCCACATGAGCCGCTTTGTTGAAATTCTTAATCGTTTCCATGGCCGGATCAACCTGAAAAGTTTTCACCTGATTCTTGAAGAGATGAAGGTAAAGCTCCAGGCTGAAGCAGCCCACATGGAGATTGAGTTCCCCTATTTTCTCAAAAAAAAAACAAACTCCGACCGGCGAGCCGGTCTCTGTGAATATAACTGTAAAATGCATGGCTCTCTGGGCAAGGTTGACGACCTGACTCTTGATGTCAGGGTTCCCATCGCGCCACCAGTGCCTGAACAGACCGGTTCCGGCCTCCCCGAGTCACTGGGGCATTGGGGCAGTGCTGATGTCTGTCTTCGCTTTTCTAATTTTATCTGGATTGAAGATATTATAGAAATGGTTGAAGAAGTTACTTCCCATAATCTGAAATGGTCTGCAAAAACACCTAAACCGGCAAACTATTATCTTTCCGTGGAAAAAATAGCCAAGGCTCTGGGTAACAAACTTAGCAGCCACCCGGATATAAAATGGTTTGAGGTTAAAGTTGAAAATCTTTCTGAGGGGTTCAGCACTTTCGCGACTATTTGCGGGTAAATTTTGAGTGAACCCTAAGCGGATACCCAGTTTTATTTATTATAGAAGCTCAGGCGTAAGGCCATTAAACCAGGAATCAACAGGAATCAAAATGCGGCATGAATTTTTACTTGAAATAGGAACCGAAGAAATTCCAGCGGGATATATCCTGCCGGCATTGAAAAGTATTAAAGAAATCATGGGCCGTAAACTGGAGGAACTTGCTCTGTCATGGAGTGAGATAAAAACAGCGGCAACTCCCCGGCGACTGGCCGTCTGTGTAACCGGGCTTGATGAGCGCCAGGCCGACAGGCAGGAGGAAATTCTTGGACCGCCCCGCAAAGCCGCCTTTGACAAGGATAACAATCCGACAAAGGCTGCTGTTGGTTTTGCCAGATCCCGGGGAGTCGCAGTTGCTGATCTGGAAATCACAACTACCGCAAAAGGCGAATATATGCTGCTTCGTCTGGAAAAAAAGGGGCAGGAAACTTCCCTGCTTCTTGCTGATTTTATTCCGGAGATGATTAAGGCAATTCCTTTTCCCAAGTCAATGCACTGGGGGGCGAACCGCACTACTTTTGCCCGCCCGATTCAATGGCTGCTGGCGATTTTTGCCGGCAAGGTTGTGGAAAGCGGGCTGGATAATATTACAAGTTCTGATTTTACCAGGGGGCATCGTTTCCTGGCTCCGGAGCCATTTGTAGTGTCTGATTATGCCGATTATATCTCGGGGTTACGTAAGGCTGATGTTATTGTCGATCTTGAGGAAAGGCAAAAACTCGTGGTTGAAGAAATAACCCGGGCTGCGACAGACATTGACGGGCAGATAATTCCGGATCCTGAACTGCTGAATACTGTAACAAACCTGGTTGAGCTGCCGGTCGGAGTCTGTGGCAGTTTTTCGAAAAAATTTCTCCAGCTGCCCAGGGAAGTTTTAATAACTTCCATGCGCGTACACCAGAAATATTTTCCAGTAGCCGATATGTATGGCGATCTCATGGCCAATTTTGTCGCCGTCAATAACACAAGAGTCAGGAATTCCCAGCTGACCAGACTGGGCCACGAACGGGTTTTACGAGCCCGCCTGGAAGACGCGCTTTTCTTTTTTAATGAGGATTGCCGATATCCTCTTGTTGACAGGCTGGAGAAATTAAATGGCGTGGTTTTTCAGGCCAAACTGGGATCAATGTTTGAAAAAACAGAACGAATCATTGAACTGTCCTCCTTCCTGGCCGGAAAGACAGCCCCGGACTTAAGAACTGTGGTTGAGCGAAGTGCCAGGCTGGCAAAGGTTGATCTGGTGACTGATATGGTCAACGAGTTTCCTTCTCTCCAGGGAATAATGGGCATGCATTACGCTCTGAAGGATGGGGAGGACGAGGCTGTAGCCCTTGGGGTCATGGAACATTATATGCCTTTGCGGGCCGGAGCTCCGCTCCCTGCCGAAACTGTCGGCGCCCTGGTCAGTCTTGCTGATCGTCTTGATACTATTGTCGGCTGTTTCGGTATTGAGCAGATTCCCACCGGCACTGCCGATCCCTTTGGCCTCCGCCGTCTGGCCCTGGGACTGCTCCATATTATTGAAGACAAAGAATTTTCTCTTTCTCTGACTGACTGCCTGCAAAAGGCCATGGATCTGTATGGTAATAAACTGACCAGTGAAGTTACCCTGAACAACAGCCTGGAATTTATTAAATATCGTTTTGTCAACGATCAGACCAGGCGGGGAATTTCTCCTGGAGCTATAGAGGCGGTAACCTCGGTTGCTTTTGATGATGTGGTTGATTGCTTGAAACGGATTAAGGCCCTGGTGGCAATAAGTGAACAGCCTGCCTTTCCCTTGCTTGCCGGCTCTTTCAAACGGGTAAATAACATAATAAAAGATCACCGCCGGACAAATGTTTATACTGAGCTGCTCGTTGAGCCTGGCGAGCAAAATCTTTTTGCCTCTTTAACAGAGGTGAAAAAAGAGGTGGAGCCCCTGGTATTTGAAAAACAGTATGAGCAGGCTTTGAGTGCTATTCTGCGCATGAAGGAACCGATTGATTCTTTTTTTGATGATGTAATGGTAATGGCCGAAGATGACCAGATTCGGGAAAACAGGCTCTCCCTGCTGGCTGGTATTGCTGAATTGTTTTTAAGTGTCGGGGATTTTTCCAAGATGAACTGAGGGTAAGTACTCTATGAACACCACCCTGCACTAGGAGGCTGTCCGAGAATGCCCTTTCTGCGGAGTCTCGTACCTCGCTTACCTGCCCAACTCTGTGTTATTTGTCAAAAATAATGCTCGCAATATCAACTATATGGCTGTGCTTGTTTTTGACAAATGCCTCGGAGTCTACGCTTACCTGATTTGAGAAAAAAATGCCTATTCTCGGACAGCCTCCTAGCTTATTGGGCAGTGTCGGTCAGTCTCCCAGGTAAAAGGCGCGTACTTCCTCAAGGGCCTCATCAAAATAACCGGGCAGTTTGCTGATATCAACCTCTGTTAGTTCGGTCAAGCGTTCAACTTTTTCCCATTTTGCCCGCTCATATGCTTTAACCAGAGCCAGAACCTGAGCCAATATTCCTTCCGAGCGGCCCAGCAGGCAATCTTGAATTTCATCAGCAAGATTAAAATCTTTTAAAATTTTTTCCATTGGCTGATCGAGCAGGACATCCAGCAGGGAAAACATACCTACAAGAAAGAAGACCGCTGTGTCAGCCTTTTTTCCCGGCAGGCTACTGCCGATCTTAGCGCAGAAACTAGCCCGTTCAATTGAAAGTTTAATTAATTCCTGGGGTTTTTCCTCAGCCATCAGGGACAGCATGACCAGGCTCAGCCA
Source organism: Desulfobulbaceae bacterium (assembly GCA_024763495.1). GTDB lineage: Bacteria > Desulfobacterota > Desulfobulbia > Desulfobulbales > SURF-16 > JANTFJ01. The sequence continues at coordinate 8,507 of JANTFJ010000006.1, forward strand.
CCTGCGAATGTTCAGTTCACCGATAAGGGCTACTGCGGTCTGCAACGACTTTACCTTGGTACGCAGGCCAATGGCGGCAGAATTAACGTAACGTAATAATTTTACCGACAGGGAGACATTGTGGGCAATAAGATTGGATATTTTTTGAAAATCATAATTCTCATCCTGGATCATGTGCAGAAGCTGCAGATATTGAATTTTGGAGGGAGGGATTTCCCGACCGACAATTATTTCAGGCTTGCAGAAAAAATAACCTTGGAAAAAATGAAAGCCCATTTCCCTGGTGGCTTCAAATTCTTCCCTGGTCTCTACCTTTTCGGCCAGCAGTTTTACCTTAAAGGGCTTGACTTTTTTTACATTGTCGGCCAATTCCGACATGGACATGGCCCTGATATCAAACTTAACAATTTTGACCAGTTTTAACAGAGGGTCAAATTCAGGTTTGTAGATAAAATCATCCAGAGCCAGCATGTAACCTAAATCAAACAGATGACGACAGGAGGAGATTATTTCCTTGGTTACAACAACATCTTCCAAAATTTCAACAACAATATCTTCTCTGGGCAGGAGGGCGGGATACAGGCTGGAAAGCATCTGGTCATTAAAATTTATAAAAGCCCTTCTGCCCTCGGTCAGCTTGCGCAGTCCGAAAACCAGAAAGGAGTTGACCATCACTTTGGAGGTGGTCTGTTCGCCGTTAATGTCAGGATCAGCAAAATTTTCATAGCCTGAACGAAAAAGAAGTTCGTAGCCGAACACCTTGGTAGTGCGACGAAAAATTGGCTGACGGGCAACATAAATATTATGTTTAGACTCTTGATGGTCTGTCATTACGCGCAGCGTGTTAAGGTTAGTCGCAGCTTAAAAAATAAATATTTTTTATCATGTTATGATTTTACAACAGATTCAAACTTGATGTCAAAAATAAAATTTAACTAATTGTTGGTCAGGACAATGAGATATTAGGCGTGATAATTCGCAGCTTGAGCATTGCCTCAACTAGCTCGGCCAGGGGCAGGCCGATGACATTGCTGTAAGAACCTTTAATTTCGCTAACCAGCATTCCACCCAGTCCCTGAATACCATAACTGCCGGCCTTGTCCAGCGGTTCACCGCTCAGGACATAAGAATGAATGAGTTCAGGAGGGAGCTCCAGAAAACAGACTCTGGTCATCAGCGCCTGGCTGATTTGTTCTTCCGGCCCGCAAATAGTAAAACCAGTCCACACTTCATGCCGGCGCCCGGATAACTGTTGGAGCATTTCTTCCGCGTGGGACGGGGAATCAGGTTTGCCCAGAATTTGATTGTCCAGGACAACTGCCGTGTCAGCCCCAACGACCCAGGCCCCGGGATGATCCACGGCTATTTTTTCTGCTTTTTCCGTGGCCAGCCTCTTAACAAATTCGGCCGGGATTTCCCCCGGCTTCAGCGATTCATCGATTGCCGCCCCGCTGATGCTGAACGTAAGGCCCAGTTTACGAAAAAAATCAGCCCGCCTTGGCGAAGCTGAGGCCAGAATCAATTTTTTCCGGGTAATAAAACAGCCCTGTTTTTTTCTCATTATTTTGTGTAGGTTGAATTTATGGTGTCAGTAACTGCTTACAGAAATATCAGTGCCTTAGGGTTCGTTCAAAAATAACTTCACATTTTGAGGCGCAATCTGAATATTTAGAAAAGCGATCTGCAATTATGCAATCCTGGAACGTAGCCCGCTTCGCCTGCGGTTGCATGCAATCAGATCACTTCTCTAAATATCCACATTATACCTTATCTCTACTAATTTATTTCTGAGCGAGTCCTTAGTATTTATTTTCAGGTTACTCAACTTTCGGAGTTGATATAATTGAATAAATTCGTCTGTCATTCCGGCATGTTTTTAGCCGGAATGACGAATCGCCTATTAATTTTTTGCCATAACAAGTCGAATTTATTAGTAAAATAATAAGTCCGAAAGTTGAGCAGGTTATTTGCACTCCCGGGGGAGTACTGAAAAGAGTGGCACGACATTGAATTTTTGCTTTGACTTAAAGAAGTTGCCTCATACCATGTCTGTGACGAAGTCACTCTTGTTTCCTGGGCAGCCTGACTACAAAAGAGCTGCCGCTTTGACTATCACTGTCCACCATTATTGTGCCGTGATGCTTTAAGACAATTGCCTTAACCAGGGAAAGTCCAAGACCATTGCCTGAAATGCTGCGGCTGGCATCAGCGCGATAGTATCGCTCAAAGATTCTTTCCTTATCTTCTGCCATGATACCTGGCCCGTTATCGGCAATGGAGAGAACCGCGTATTCACTTTCCGGGGCCAGGGTTACCGTAATTTTTCCTCCGGCAGGAGTAAATTTGACGGCATTATCCAGCAGGTTAGCCAGAAGGCGCTGCAGGCCATTGAGGTTGCCGGTAACTGAAAGTGACTGCTCAATTCCCTGAACAGTAAGTTCAATGTTCCTCTTTTCAACAGCCGGCTGGTATAATTCAACTGCTATACCGACTATCCGGGCCAGATCAACCGGCTCCATGCTCATAATTGTAAGTCCGGCATCAATTTCGGCCAGTTCCAGGATGGTATTGATCTGGCTGACCAGCCCATCACTTTCTTCAATTACTGTTATCGCCATATCCCGGTAGGTAGATTTATCCGCGTCCCTGGTCAGGGTAGTCTCGGCAGCGCCGCGCATCCTGGTGATGGGCATGCGCATATCGTGGGCCACGTTATTAATGACGGTTTTCAGCTCGCCAATGAGACCGGCAATCCGTTCCTGCATGGTATTAAACATTGCGGCCAGAGTTTCTATTTCTTCCCCTCTGTTGCCGCTGCTGATAGGTTGTTCCAGATCTCCGGCCGCTATACGGCCTGCCGCTTCAGTTATTTCCAGCACACCACCCATCGCCCTTCGGGCAACAATATAGGCACCGATGCCGCCAATTGTCAGTATGAGAAAAAAGGCAGTTGAAAATGTTTCCCGGTAGGATTCCAGAACTTCATCCTTATCGTCTCTCATTCCAGTCTGGAGAATAAAGTTGTCTTTAAGCCGGGCAGTGATAACCCTGACAGGATGATTGTATTCAGAAATTTTCAGGCGATTGATCTGCTCACCTTCGCGAGGAATAGAAATAGTTGACCATTTCAATTTCTGCCAGGCGGAAAGATCGGAAGTGACAAGCTCATGGCCTCCAGGATCAAGCAGGCGGAAAAAAATTCTTTCTCTGCCGGTTGCCGCAGCCTCGCGGCTGAATTCTTCCTGTAATCCGTAACGCCCGTCTTCTTCTCTGGTTCTGCTGAATTCACGGATAGAAGCCCGCAGCCGATCATCTGTCTGTTTATTCAGGTTATGGGCAATGTGAACGTAAACAAGAACAAAGGCTCCAAGAGAGAGACACCCGAAAAGCAGGGTATAGGAAAGGGTGAGGCGTCGGCAGACCGTGGAAAACAGCTGATTTCTCAAACCTTCTTCCTGTTTTTATCAAGGATATAACCAACCCCCCTGACCGTATGAATAAGAGGTTGAGCCGTCCCTGAGTCAATTTTTTCACGTAATCGGCAGATACAGGCCTCAACGACGTTGGTCTGGGGGTCAAAATTATAACCCCAGACATTTTTTAGAATCATTGTTTTTGAAATTACCCGGCCACGATGATGTAAAAGATATGAGAGCAGTGAAAACTCCCTTTGCTGCAACTCAATCTCCCTGCTATCTCGGTATACCCTGCGAGAAAGAAGATCAACCTGAAGATCTGCGGCAGTCAGCCGGGAATTATCAGGAATCGGTTGACTGCGGCGCAGAAGGGCATGCAAACGGGCAACTAGTTCGGCAAATGAAAAGGGCTTAACCAGATAATCATCCCCGCCTGCCTTGAATCCACTGAGGCGGTCTTCCACGGTTTTTCTGCCACTTAAGAAGAGAACAGGCGTTGTCGAACCTGATGAACGTAACTGTTTTACCAGATCCAGGCCGTCAAGCCCCGGCAGCATGATATCAACCACTGCCACGCTGAAAGCAGCTTCAAGTCCCAGCTTCAGACCTGTCTTGCCATCAGCGGCATACTGCACGGAAAACCCCTCGTCTCTTAGCCCTGATTTAATAAAATCAGCCGTTTTTATGTCGTCTTCAACGAGAAGAATGTTTGTTATGGTCAAGGTCTGAATCTCTTGTGAGGGATGGTGTGGGGTTAAACAGCATTTTTAACTTTACGTAGAGGTGTTCTTCTCCAACGCTCGGTAGCCATATAAATCGCAGGCAGCAGGTTCAGGGTAAAAAGCGTGCCGGTAGTCAGGCCGCCGAAGAGCATGATGCCCAGAGGCTGCAGCAGTTGCGGGCCATCCCCCAGTCCAAGGGCAGCGGGAATAAGGGCCAGCAGGGTAGTCAGGTGGGTTAAAATCATGGGCCTGGTTCGCACCCTGGCCGCCTCACGAACCGCCTCAACTGCATTCAAGCCCTGTTTCCTGAAATTACGGGCAAAAGTCAGGAGCATAATACCATTGTTCGTTGAAACACCTATAAGGGTAATAAAGCCGATAAATACGGTCAGGTCAATATGTTGTCTGGTGAAAAACAGAGCCAGGGCCGCTCCCATGAAGTCCATGGGCAGTTTGACCAGAACTACCAGCGGATCAAGCAGGTTATCCAGCTGGAGGGCGATGATCCCGTAAACCAACAGGGCGGAACCAAACAGAACCCAGAACATCTGGGTGGCGGTTTTAATAAGCTGGCCGTATTCCCCGGTATAGGCCACCTGAATACCGGCAGGCAGGTGAAGATCGGCCAGGGCCGTGTCCAACCGGTGCATGACTTCCAGGGGGTTGCCGTCAATTTCAGCGGTAAGGGTCAGGGAACGGAGGCCATGCTGGTGGGTAATGGTGGGATGACTTGCATTGTGGCTGATATCGGCCACCTGGCTTAATGGAATAGTCACGCCGTCAGCCCCAGGCACTGGAATACGGCGCAAATCTTCCATGCTCCGGCGATATTGGGCCTGGAAACGCAGGAATACCGGGACAGGCATCTGATCGTTGACGATTTCCGAAACCGTTGCCCCCTGCATGGCCAGGCGCACAGCCTCGGCCGCGTCAGCAGCGCTGACTTTGCGCAGGGCCAGCCGCTCCGGATCAAGCTTGATGTAGAGCTGGTCAACAGGAATTTTTGTGTTGTTTACTATATTGGCCAGGCCGGGGAGGCTGTTGGCTCTTTTTTCCACCTGGGCCGCGGCCTGATAGAGTTCATCAAGATTTGTTCCATAAAGGGTAATGCCGAACAGGGCCGGTAAGCCGGAAAATGATTCGTCCAGCTTTTCACTTGTCGGTTCGTTGACCCGTCCAATAATACCGTCCATTTTTCCAATAAGCTGTTCAAGGTTATTTTTGAGCGTCGAGATATCATGTCTGGCGGAACTGTCCAGGCGAACCACCAGCTCACCCTGGTCAGGCCCTTCAATGTAAAAAGAGGATTCAGGGGAACCGGTACGGCGAAAAATCGCATGTACTCCGGGCAGGGCCAGGATTTTTTCTTCAAGTAGATCGCCAGTCCGATTGCTTTCGGCCAGAGAAGTTCCCGGGGGCAGCTGGTAACTTACCAGCAGTGAGTTTTCATCGAGCAGCGGCAGGAGCCGGGCCGGATTAAAGGCCAGCAGGCTGATGCCGCCGAGTAGTAAAAGGACGGCTGTGATTATGGTTATGGCCCTGTGTCGAAGAAAATGATCAAGCAGACGAAGATTTATGCCTTCAATATAATCTATCCAGCGGGCCCCGGGGCCCGGCTTTTTTTTCAGCTTGGCAAGGGGCCGCATCCAGTGGGCCGCAGTGAGCGGAATCAGGGTAATTGACAACAGGAGCGAAAAAAGAAGCAGGACACTGAAACTTAAGCCAAAGGGATGAAAGAGGCGACCGGCAAGACCGCTGATCAGAACCAGGGGCGCAAAGGCGGCAAGAACGGTCATTGTTCCGGCAATATCAGCGCTGAGAATTTCCCTGGTGCCACTCAGGGCGGCCTGCCCAGGGGACTGGCCCATGTTTCGGTGCCGGTCAATATTTTCCAGCACCACGATGGAATCATCGGCTACCATGCCGATGGCAACGGTCAGGGCCCCGAGGGTCATCAGGTTCAGTCCCAGTCCCAGGGTATGCATGATCCAGAACGTCCCCAGGACACTAAGAGGAAAAGTCAGGGCAATTGACAGGCTGGCCCGGTTGCGGCCAAGAATAAAGAGGACGGCTATAATTGCCAGCAGGGCACCGGAAAGCAGATGATTGCGCATATTCCGATAAGCAAGGCTGATTATCTCTGCCTGATCGTAAAATTTTTCCAATCTGGTGCCGGTCGGCAGGCCGCCTGCTGCTAAATTTTTATCTACCAGCCGGGAAACTTCCAGGGTGCTGGCTCCCGGCTGCTTCTGGATGGTAAAGGCCACTGCCGGCAGTCGGTTTTCGCTGATCACATAACGCTGGGGCCTGGTGCCGCCGTAAATTTCAGCAACATCGCCAAGGATGAGAGGACGGCCCTCGCTGAACTGCTTCAACTGTACAGCCTGCAGGTCATCAAGGCCGGCCAGCCTGCCGTCGGTACGAATCAGCAGGTCTCTACCATGCTGTTCCAGGTATCCCCCGGTATCGAGAATATTTGCCTGCTTGATTGCCGCAACAATGTCTTCAACGCTAAGCCCGGCCTGCCTGAGTTTAAGCGGATCAATATCTACCCGCCAGGCATAAACGCCTCCCCCCATCACTTCAACCCTTGCCACCCCGGGCAGGGCGGCAAGGCGGGGAACAAGCTGGTACTGCACCCAGCCCCGGTTCAGGACAGGGTCGCCGCCACTTAATGTATAGGTAGAAAGCATGGCCAGTGAGGTGCCGATGTTCTCCAGTTCCGATTCAGCCCCTGCCGGCAGGCTGGAACGTACCTGGGCCAGCCTGCCATAGACCAGCTGCCTAGCCTGCAGGACATCGACCCCCCAGGTAAACTCAACGGTTACCTGGGAAAATCCAGGCGCGGACGTTGAGCTGACCCGCTGGAGGTTGCTTAAACCCCGCATGGAGTTTTCGATTGGCCGGGTGATCAGCTGCTCCATGTCTTCAGCCGTGCCTGCCGGATAATGGGTGATTATATTGATTAATGGATAATTCAGGTTGGGGAACAGGTCAACCGGTAGAGCCCGCAAACCGGAAAGACCGGCCAGGGCAAGGAGCAGGGCACCGATGACCACGGCAATAGGTTTACGAAGTATAGTTTCAAGCATGACGTTTTTAATCCACGAACTGGACTAATTCTTTAAGATCGCGGTAGAGCAGTTCATAGGCGTTTTCAGTAACTACTTCCTGGCCGGGTTCCAGTCCTGAAATAACAGGTATTTTTCCGGCAACCGCCGCTCCTGTATCAAGGCGCCGGGGAGTATATTTTTGATCTTTATAAATAATACACCAGGTTTTGTTGTTCCTACCGACCACTGCTTCTGCCGGAATCCATACCACCTGTTTTTCCGGGCTTCGATGTCTAACCCATGCCCATTCGCCATCTCGCAGCATAATTCCCTGGTTATCCACGGTGAACATGAGCAGCCGCATACCGCTGCGCGGATCAATCCCCGGTTCACCGGTCAATCGCTTCAGTTTAAATATTTTTTTCTTTTTTTTAATCACGGTTTCACCGCTAAGCCAGCTGGTCAGGTGATTTTCCGGTACGGCAACAGTGACATATACCTGATGCAGATCTTCAAATTCCAGCAGAGAGGTATTGGCCTTAATCCAGAGCCCGACCTGGGGAGGCCTGTTGATGACTGTTCCGCCGAAAGGGGCGCGCAGCACCCCGACAACAGCTGCAACTTCCGCGGGATCATCCTTGTCCAGCAGGGCATCCAGTGCCGCCTGGGCCATATCATTATTCAATATCATGAGATCGGTGTGTACCCTGTCCCGGCATCGTTCCCACTCGTTTATCTGCTGGACAAGACTTTGTTCGCCGCCGACCGCCTGCTGGCGGGTAAGGGTATGTTCCCTGGCGCTCTGACTAATTACCTGCTGTCGTTTTTTTGCCAGCTTTAATAGTTTTCGACTGTTTTGATAAGCGTTGAGATTTTTCAGTAAATATGGTGAATCAAAATAAAGCAGGCTCTCGCCGGACGGGACTGTCTGGCCGGGCTCAACTTCCACCCTGGTAATTTTCAGAGAAAAGGGCAGGGTAATGTTACTTTCGGCTCGGGCCGCCACCTGGCCAAAGGCCATGAACTCCTGTTGCCATTGCCCTTTTACCGCCGGGGCCACGGAGTAATCTCCAGCTTCAGCCCGAGCGCTGAACAGTAAACAGAGGATAAGACACAGTCGGCATGTGTTGTGTATATATGTTTTATTAAGCATAATTTTTCAAAGCTGTTTATTTCAATGTTAATGTTTTTCAGTCCCGGCAACCGGAGGAAATCCATTATCGCCGGGCAGGGCCAGCAGGGTCTGCAGGGCAAGAAAATTCCCCCACTGGACTTTTTCCAGGTCAAGTTCTTCCAGGCGTTTGATTACCCAGGTATATTCCATGTTGATAAAGGTAAGGGCATCAATGTCACCGTTTTTATATGCCTGCCTGCCTTTATCTACTATCTCCCGCAGATGGGGCAGATATTTCTTCAAACGTCCCAGCTGACGCGAAATAATGCGCTGCAGATTAATCAGTTTATCCACATCAATAACAGCCTGGCTTAACCTGGCCCGGTATTCTTCTTTCAGTTGTTCGCGGTCGGCACGTTCAATGGCAATCGCACCCCTGTTCCCGGAAAACAGGGGGAGGTTTAAGCTGATACCAAAACCAGTGGTATACAGGTTCCCGGTATCTCTCGCCCTGGTTATACCGATACTTAAGGAGGGAAACTGTGACATGATTGCGCCCCTGACCCTGGCCTCCTGGCTCAGGTAGCCGGCCTTGAGGGCCAGTAGATCCGGTCGTCTGTCCTGCATGGTCTTTATTTTCTCTTCAGCAGTCTGGAGATCCGGCAGAGTGGGAGCTTGAGGAATAAGGCAGGGTAATTCCACTTCAGGAGCAAGACCCAGCAGCAGGTTCAGCTTGTGCCGGGTTTCATTATATGCCTGTTCAAGCTGGCTGGTCTGGCTGAAGATGTCAAGCAGGGCGGTAAGATCCGTGCCGTTTGTCTCAAGAGTGATATCGCCTCTGTCCAGGGCCTTGGTTGAATCATCATAACGCTGGATGTATAAGCCCTGGATGCTGCGTAATAATTTCATCTTTTTTTGTTCAATGACCAGGCAGACCGCCAGGGAACGAGCCTGTTGCATAACCTGCCATTCCTGCCAGAGAAGCTCAAGGTCAACCTGTATCCGATCATGCTGTTCAGCATCAATCCCGGCCTGGCGGGTGATCAAGGGGATAATGTCATAATCCAGGCCCAGGCCCCAGGCGTTTACTGTTCCGGTTGTGTTGCCGGTGGGAATGTCGAGGCTTGCGTTAAGCCGGGGATCGGGAAGCAGTCCGGCGGCAAAAAGCTGGGCCCCGGCAATTTGCTGCCTGGTTCGTTTAGCTTTCAGGTCAGGATTATTGAGAACCGCCAGAATGGCTACCTCGGTCAGATCCAGGCCGTCAGCAGGATTAACTTCATGTTGGCCCAGTAGTCCGGCTGACTGCTGTTTTTCCATGGCGCAGCGTAAAGACTGCGGTTTTTCCTCAAGCATGGATTCTGTGGGCAGTGGTTGGGCCTGATAGCGGGCGCATCCCGTTAATAACAGGACTAATGCGCATGAGGCCAGCAGCAGGAATCGTCCCGAACTTGAGGTTTTGTCAGTAAACATTATTTTCTATAAACAGATTGATCGGTAGTAGACATTTTCCCGGATAGGAAGTCAGTCCCCCGGGGGCAGATCCAATTCCGCAAAGAGTCGTTATCGGCTTAACCGGCATGGCTGGATCAAATTTTTTCCAGCCACCCCCGTACATGAAAATGTGAGTTGTGCTTCCCGGTACTGCCGGGATGTTTTCACGGTAAAAAACACACAGGCAGCCGGATTAATGAATCATTAAAACTTTACCTCATGATAAGAGTATCTTCAAATTATCATTTGGTAATACTCGATGTCAGTTTCATTAACGCTGGTGAGTTGTTACAATTTTCGATAGCGATCAATAAACCACACCTTGACTTTTGAGAAGGCACGGCCTGTAAGCGTTTCAGGGATGCCGCCATGTGCCCGTTTCAACGCTCGC